>JANNYX010000194.1:0-3735 GCA_031410295.1 Rhodoferax sp. | reverse complement strand
CCATCGTCGGTTTTGTCGGTTTCGACCGCTCGCGTGACGCCAAAAGCAAAGCCACCACCGGCGAAATCTGGGCCATGTACGCCGCGCCGGACTATTGGGGCAACGGCGTCGGCCTGGCGTTATGGGACGCCGCGCGTGACGGCCTGGTCGAAGAGGGTTGCACCGATGTGACCTTGTGGGTGCTGTTGAAAAACGAACGCGCGCTGCGGTTTTACGATCTGGCCGGCTTCAAACGTGAAATGAACACCGCCAAGACCGTGCCGATGGGCTCCGCAAAAGTTGAAGAGATCCGCATGCGCCGCAAACTGGCCTGAAGCAGTTCTTTTTAAAACCTTAAGAAAAAAGTGGCCTAAGGCCGTCGAATAATATCAATAGTTTGCTATTAAGTTAGTAGTAAACGCGTTGTCCAAAGAGATTCAAAGGCAATTTTTCCCTGGGCCGCCCCGAGTTCTCGAAGAGCGGCGAAGCCAAAAATAAGCCCCCTCGGGGGGCAGCGGCTACACGAAGTGAGCAAGCGTGGGGGCCAATTTTTCGCCGGGCCGTCCCAAGAAAAATAAGCCCCCTCGGGGGGCAGCGGCTACACGAAGTGAGCAAGCGTGGGGGCCATCTACACCTCGCCGCCAAACTTTTTGGTCAAGTTGGCGATGTATTTGTCGGTCATCTTTTCAAACTCGCCTTCCACAATCGGCGCCACCACCATCTTCATCAGGCCGGGCAGGGGGATCGCCAGGTCGCCCTTCACTTCGAGTTTCAGCGCGGTCGATTTTTTGTTGTCCTTGATCAGCCAGTTGCCTGACACCTGGGCATTGCCCACGCCTTTAACCGGTGTCCAGACCACCGTGCCCTTGGCCTTGTTTGACACATATTTGGAGGCGTAAATCGTCTGCAGACTGATCGACGCCACGCCAATTTTTTCCATCTCCCAGCGGTACACGCCGCCGCCTTCGTCGACCAGCTTGTCGACCTTCGGGAAGAAACCCGCCGACTCGGGCACGTTGGACAGCAGTTCAAAGACATCGGCGAACTTCGCCTTGACTTCAAGTTCATAGCCCAGATCGATGCTGACATTGACGGTCATACAGTGCTCCTCGTGGTTGGATGGATTCAGTCTACCCGCATCAAGCCAGCCGTCGCAGCGCGACGCCTGAAAGTCATGGCAAATGCGCCCGGATCAGCGCGCTGGCCACCGAGATGCCGTGGGGAATCGGCGGCAGTTCATCTCCGGCGGCGAACCAGCGCGCTTCGGCAATTTCTGCTTCGTCGATGCGGATGTCGCCGCTTTCGTATTCGGCGGTGTAGGCGATCATCAGCGAATGCGGGAACGGCCAGGGCTGGCTGGCGAAGTAGTTGAGGCTGCCGACTTTCAAGCCGACTTCTTCAAACACCTCGCGGTGGACAGCGTCTTCAATCGATTCTCCGGCCTCCAGAAACCCCGCCAGCGCGGAGAAAAAACCGGTGGGCGAAGCGCTGTGGCGCGCCAGCAGAATGGCGCCCTGGCGCTTCACCAGCACCATCATCGCCGGACATATACGCGGGTAGGCGGCGAAGCCACAGGCGGGGCACTTCATGCAGCGTTCGCCGCCCAGTTGGGCCGTCGTTTCGCCGCAGGCGCCGCAGAAGCGGTGGGTGCGCGCCCATTCGCTGATCTGGAACGCGCGGCCGGCCACGGACAACAAGCCGTCGTCCAGGGCGCCGAACAAGGCGCGCAGTTTGCGAAACACATAACCCGGCGGCGGAGTGGCCGACTTGGGTGCAGACGTGGTTTGGCAATAACGATCACCCAGCAGGCCGACCGGTTGAAACGGCAGGGCGTCGAGCCCAGCCGTGGACACGGCGCCTGGGTCGGGCAGCGCCAGATCGCTTTCGCGCAGCAGCAGCTCATCACCGCGAAAAATGAAATACAGCGGCGCCGGATGGGCTTGCGCGCGGTGCAATGCGGTGAAGTGGCTCGGGGTTTTCAGCATGGTGGCCGATGCTACAGCGAATATCATGGCGCAAGATTTACTGGAGAAATCTATGACCCTGCACCGCCGTCACGTCCTTCACGCCACTGCCGCGGGCGCCGCCGCGCTGGCACTGCCCCGTTTGGCCCAGGCCCAGGCTTATCCTGCGCGCCCGATCAAATACATCTGCCCCTGGCCCGCCGGTGGCTCGACCGACGTGGTGATGCGCGCCGTGGCCGAGAGTGCCGCAAAACACCTGGGCGCGACCATCATCATCGACAACAAACCCGGCGCGGGCGGCATGCTGGCGCCGAACGAACTGGTCAACGCCAAGCCCGATGGTTACACGCTGGCGCAGCTGCCGCAGGGCGTGTTCCGCATCCCGCACATGCAGAAGGTGCAGTTCGACACGCTGAAAGATTTCACCTGGATCATCTGTTACACCGGCTACACCTTCGGCCTGGTGGTGCCGGCCAGCTCACCGTTCAGGACCGTCAAGGAGTTTGTCGACTTTGCCAAGGCCAACCCGGAGAAGATCACCTACGGCCATACCGGCATCGGCACCAGCCCGCACCTGGCCGTTGAAGAATTTGCCATGAAGGCTGGCATCAAGCTCACCAATGTGCCTTTCAAAGGCAACGCCGAAAACATGCAGGCGATTCTGGGCGGCCACGTGATGGCCGCCAGCGACGCCACCGGCTGGGGCCCGCACGTGGACGCCGGCAAATTGCGTTTGCTCGCCACCTACGGCAGCAAACGCACCAACCGCTGGCCCACCGTGCCGACGCTCAACGAGCTCGGTTACGCCACGGTGTCCGACTCTCCCTTTGGCGTGGGCGGCCCCAAAGGCATGGACCCGGCCGTCGTGAAAACCATTCACGATGCCTTCAAGAAGTCGCTGGACGACCCGGCGGTGCTGGCAGTGTTCGAAAAGTATGACCAGTCGGTGATCTACCTGAACACCGAGGACTACACCAAGTTCGCCCGCGACAGTTTCGCCTCGGAGCGGGCCGTGATCGAAAAGCTGGGGATGTTGAATAAGGGGTGAAGTGGTCGGTTGACTGCATCGGTTCATGTGAGCGGCACGACACGGCTGGCGTGGTGCTGTCCGGTCGCGGCGACAAGGCAAGGGGCGTGCGGTTTTGGTTCGGAAGCACGCGCGGTATCGAAAAATGCGTCAAGCTGGCGCTTGGGCATTTTTTGTGCTGTCTGAAAGAGCGCGACCACGCACCTTCCGAACCAAAGCCCGGTCCCCTTTCCTAATCACCACGACCTGCGTTGTTGGGGACGACTATTGGGCGTGAGGTGGAAACGCGGTGTAATCAACAGTTGGAGCCAGTGACAGTGGCGCAGGGTCACTGAACGCAGCCCAAAGGCTCAAAACAGCGCCGTCAATCGGCAAAAGTAACGCAAAATCAGTGTCATGACGCTTCCACGTTCACCACACGTTTCAGAACCCGCGGCGCTTGCGAAAAATTGGGTTTTTGGGCAGCTTCGTTAGGTCAAAGGAAAGCCAATGATTGCAGTAAGGTCCACGTTTCTGCCTTGTCCGTTCGAGCAGTGCGTTGAGGAAGTAGTCACCTCACGGCTTTTGTAGTACGTGGTTTCGCCTCAGGTAGCTTTTGTGCCGGTTAGCTCGCCCCCGCTAACTGAGCGATGGGAGGAGCAGAAGTATGTCGTGCGGCTCCGGCTTTTTGGCTTCATCCCCTTTGATCTCCAGACCATCAATGTCTCGGTTCCGTCACCCAGCGATTCGCACCTCGTGGTGCGAGGGTACCTTTATTCCTTTGGA
>JANNYX010000193.1:0-6365 GCA_031410295.1 Rhodoferax sp. | reverse complement strand
CGTCGGTGTTGATTTCGCCGGGGACCTTGAACACCGTCAGCCGGATGGATTTGGGCACTTCAGGGCGGCTGGTGAACCACTCGGCGTCGGCCCAGCTTTGCAATACGGCTTTGGCGAAAGTGTTGCCGTGATCAGCCTTCTCCTTGACGTCATGGAACTGGTCGAACATCAGCAAGGTCTTCTTCAAACCGTCGGCCGCCACCTGTGCCACAGACGGGCTTTTGTCACCCAGCAGATCGACCAGCGGGCTGATGTTGTAACCACCCAGCATTGTTCCGAGCAATTGAGTGGCTTTTTCACGCGAGATCAAGCTGCAAACCTCTGAACCATGCGCCACAGCGGCAAGATAACTTGCCTTGACCTTGGCAGCATCGTCCACGCCCGCCGGAACGCGGTAGGTGATGAGGTCGACCAGTGTCGACGCTTCGCCCTGGGGCGGCTTCTTCAAGAGCTCAATCACATCACCTGTTTGCCTGGCAGTAAGTGGTATTGGTGGGATGCCCAGTGCGGCGCGTTCAGCGCAGTGAGTGCGGTAGGTGATCAAAAAATCTTCGGACATGGTTCTTTCCTTTTTTGGCATCGATAGATTAAAAATTCTTGCTGCATTGAGTGTCACTAGCGCTGCGAATGCAGCGCGTTATTCCTCGAAATCTATTGGCTGGCAGTGGGCTGGGCGGCGCTCGCTGCGGGCTGGGCGGCGCTCGCAGTAGGCTCTGGGCCGTCCAACATGCTGCGCCCGGGATTTTTGACCAAGGCCTCGGCAACGGCAGCTTGCGCCGGGCTCATGCATTCATCGGCGAGCCGCTGGCCGATCTTGTGGTTCATCAGCATCGATTTGTTGGACACCTGGATCCACACGGAACCGGCCTTTTTATCTTCCAGCCGGACGGCACCCGTCGAAGTTTCCACGGGGAACATGCGGTATTTTTTGCCGCGCGCCGTCAAGTCAAAATAACCTGGCGATTTGGTATCGGCCTTGATCGTGACGACCTGGCCCAGCTCGCACGGCAGTTGCCCGACGTGTACCCGCTCGGCAATCGCCAGCTCGCCAGGGGTCAAGGCCGCGTCGGCAGCCTTCACGCCCGCAGCGATTTGCGGCGCCTTGGCCTTGATCTCCTTGCGGCTAGCTTGCGTTTGCGCACTGGCGGGCACGGCGCAAACCAGCCCCAATAAGCCCGCCATCGCCATATTTACCAGTGAATTTTTCATCTTCGCGGTCTCGGTCAAGGAGTGGGATGGGCAAAATATTTCTGCATGGCCGCCGGCAAGTGGCGGCCCGTCTGGCTGGCGCGCTCCAGCACTTGCCAGTAATAGCGGTAGCTGGCACGGTCATGCAGGCGCCCGGCGGCGTTGATTGGCGCCCAAGCGGCATTTTCAGCCGCTGCAAGAATCTCGGCTGCTTCATCAATCTCCTGCGATTGCGGCGCCATCGCTTCAAGGATGGGCCGAATTTGGCTGGGGTGAATGCTCCACATGCGGGTGAAGCCAAATTCGCGCGACGCCCGCTGCGCCGCCACCTTCATGGCGTTCATGTCGGAGAATTCGGTGATCACGCTGTGCGCCGGCACCTTGCCCGAGGCGTGGCAGGCGCTGGAGATTTCAGTCTTGGCGCGGGTGATCAGCGGATGCTCGAACTGGCCAAGTTTGCCAGCGCTGGAGGTGACATCCAGCGCCGAGGCAGGAATGGCGCCGCCGTGGCTGGAGACGAAGTCCATCATGCCAAAACTCAAGGATTGGATGCGCGGGTGCGCGGCAATGGCAAAGGCGTTTTGCACGGCGCAGGCGGACTCTATCAAGGCGTGCAAGGCGATTTTGCTGCCGCGTTTGAGCTTGCGCGCAGCTTCGTCCACCGCGTTGACAGCCAGCTCAATGTCGGCCACTGACTCTGCTTTGGGCAACATCAAATGACACCACACCTCACCTGCGCCTTCAACCAGCGTCTTGATGTCGCCCGCGAACGCCGGGTGATCCACCGGATGCACACGCGCCGCAATGCGCGGCGTCCAGGGGGCATCACCTTGCGCGCGCTTTTGATGAGCGCTCCAAGCCTGATTGGCCAGGGCCAAAACCATCTGCGCGTGCTCGGTTTCGCCCCCCACCGGCGCGCCATCTTCACAATCGAGTGACACGTCGAACACACAACGACCAAATTCATCGGCCATTTGCGCCTGCAGCGCCAGGCTCTTGACCATGCGCGCCTCGACGCCGCTGTAATGGTCACACACCGGCAGCAGGCCAGTGACGGCCTGCGCGCCCAGGAGGATTTCGCGCGGGTGGTTCATATCGGATGATGCATGACTTCGCTGCGCTTAATGACTTCTCTGCGCTTCAATGACCGCGCTGGCGCGCGATGATCCAGGCGCGACAGGGTGGGGCTTGAATATCATTTTGTCATCAATGCGCAGCGAGGTCATGCGCGAAGCGCGTCATCTGACATTACAGGAGATGCGAAACCCCAGCTTGTTCTTCCTGAAGCTCCTTGAGCGTCTTGTTGATCGCCGCCTGGCTGAATTCATCCACCGGCAAGCCTTCGACCACCTTGTACTCGCCGCCCGAACAGGTTACGGCAAAACCAAACATGGTGTCTTGTGGTATGCCGTAGTGGCCGTCCGAGGCAATGCCCATCGTCACCCATTTGCCATTCGTGCCCAGCGCCCAGTCGCGCATGTGGTCGATGGCGGCATTGGCTGCCGAGGCGGCAGACGACACACCTCGCGCTTCAATGATGGCGGCACCCCGTTTGCCCACCGTTGGCAGGAAGGTGTTGGCGTTCCAGTCGTGGTCGTTGATCATGTCTTTGACACTCGCGCCATTGACCGTCGCAAACCGGTAATCCGGGTACATGCTGGGCGAATGGTTGCCCCACACGGCCATTTTTTCAATATCTGCCACGGCTTTGCCGGTTTTGCTAGCCAATTGTGAAAGCGCGCGGTTGTGGTCCAGGCGCAGCATGGCGGTGAAATTTTTGCGCGGCAGATCAGGCGCGCTTTTCATCGCAATCCAGGCGTTGGTATTGGCCGGATTGCCGACCACCAAGACCTTCACATTGCGGCTGGCGACGGCATTCAAAGCTTTGCCTTGGGCCGTGAAAATCTGCGCGTTGGCGGCCAGCAGGTCGGCCCGCTCCATGCCCGGCCCGCGCGGTCGTGAACCTATCAGGAGCGCGTAGTCCACGTCCTTGAAGGCCGTCATCGGGTCGCCGTGGGCTTCCATGCCGACAAGCAGGGGGAAAGCGCAATCCTGCAACTCCATCATGACGCCCTTGAGCGCCTTTTGCGGGCCTTCCACCGGCACCTCCAGCAGACTCAGGATCACAGGCTGGTCTTTGCCCAACATTTCGCCAGAAGCGATGCGAAACAAGACAGCGTAACCAATTTGACCTGCGGCGCCGGTAACAGCAACGCGGACGGATTTCATACTCATGGGATGGCTCCGAAAGATAGGGTGAATCGACAGGAAGGTTCAGCGGAAAGCCCGCGCCGCGAGCCAAATGACACCTCTCAAATCGGGACCGGTTCAGAGGCGTCCAAACAGCCTGCGGGACGCCGAAGTTTACCTCTGAATACCCAGTTGGGTCATTTTGTCTTATGTCTTATATAAGATATCATCAGGGTCTTTCTCGGTCCAGTTCAAAAACTGTCCGCAAACCAGCGTCCATGGCCCTTCCCGCCTTCAGTCCCCTGTACCAGCAAATCAAGGCTTTGATTCTGCAAAGCCTTTTGTCGGGCGAATGGAAGCCCGCGGAAATGATTCCCAGTGAAATGGATCTGGCCACGCGTTACCGCGTCAGCCAGGGCACGGTGCGCAAGGCGATTGACGAGCTTGCCCTGGAAAACCTGGTGATGCGCCGCCAGGGCAAAGGCACCTTTGTCACAACCCACGTTGAACAACATGCGCAATACCGCTTTCTCAAGCTGATGCCGGACAACGGCGACGCCAGCAGCGAAGGCCCGGCCGAGCGCGAGATCATCGACTGCAAGCGCCTGCGCGCCAGCGCCGAGGTGGCGCGGGCGCTGGCACTGCGCGCAGGCGACGCCGTACTTCAGGCGCGCCGGGTTTTGTCATTCTCCAAGCGCCCGACCATTCTGGAAGACATCTGGTTGCCCGGCGGGCCATTCAAGGGCCTCACCGCAGAGCGTTTGAGCCAATATCACGGCCCGATGTATGCGTTGTTTGAAACCGAGTTCGGCGTGCACATGGTGCGGGCTGAAGAAAAAATCCGCGCTGTGCTGGCGGATGCCGAAACCGCCCGCCTGCTCAAAGTGCCGGCGCATTCAGCGCTCTTGAGCGTGGAGCGCGTCGCCTACACCTACAACGACGCGCCGATGGAGTTGCGCCGGGGCCTGTATTCGACACAGACGCACCATTACCGCAACGAGTTGAGCTGAGCTGATCCGGGTGGAACTGGCTTGAACTGCGTTCGGGTTTCGAGCCTGAATTCGATTCAATTCGATTCAAATTGGGCAATTTCGCGCAGCACAAAAGAAATCTTGCTGCATTGCAATAGAATTTTGCCCGTGCCCGGACCTTTCCGCGAATAAATTACCACCCGGTTACCAACTTGAAAGCCCCTCCATGACAGAGCTGGTAAAAGCCTCCCGCGCCCGCCGCCCGGAGTTCAGAAACATCAATGTTTTCAAAGACTTGCCTTCTTATCGCCTGCCAGCGGCGGGCATAGTCTCCATCTTGCACCGCATCAGCGGCTTTCTGATGTTTTTGCTGCTGCCCTTCATTATCTGGATGTTCGACACGTCAATTTCCAGCGAAATTTCCTTCGAGCGATTCACGTCGGTCTTTGACAAAGGCGCCTGGATTTTCGCCGGATGGTTCATCAAACTCGTGGTTTTGGCGCTGATTTGGGCCTACCTGCACCACTTGATCGCCGGGCTGCGCCATTTGTGGATGGACGTCAGTCATTCTGCGACCACCAAGGAGTTCGGCAAAAGCTCGGCAGTGGCGACGCTTGCCTTGAGCGTTGGCCTGACCCTGATTTTGGGTGCCAAGTTGTTTGGCCTGTATTGAGTTCCCGTTGAAACCGCAACCGCAGAAATCGGAATAAAAAATGGCAGTCAATTACGGTTCCAAACGCATCGTCACCGGCGCCCACTACGGCCTTCGCGATTGGTTGGCGCAACGTGTCACCGCGGCTTTGATGGCACTCTTCACCCTGTTGGTCCTGGTACAAGTGTTGTTCAGCAAAGGCTCAATTGGTTACGACCTCTGGGCCGGCATCTTTGCCGCACAGTGGATGAAGGTGTTGACCTTTACCGTCATCATCGCGCTGATCTGGCACATCTGGGTCGGCATGCGCGACATCTGGATGGACTACGTGACCTCCAGCGTGGCCTTGCGCCTCGTGTTGCAGATCTTGACCATGGTGTGGTTGGTGGCCTGTGCAGGTTGGGCGATTCAAGTCCTGTGGCGTCTTTGAGCGCGGCTTCGAGCATTGCAGATTCAAAAAACAATCAGACCCTATTGCCATGACTTATTCCCCCACCAAGCGCAAATTTGACGTGGTCATCGTTGGCGCCGGCGGCTCCGGCATGCGCGCCTCGCTGCAACTCGCCCGCGCGGGCTTGAACGTCGCCGTGTTGACCAAGGTGTTCCCGACCCGCTCACACACCGTTGCGGCCCAGGGCGGCATCGGCGCTTCCCTGGGCAACATGAATGAGGATAACTGGCACTACCATTTTTACGACACGGTCAAGGGATCAGACTGGCTCGGCGACCAGGACGCCATTGAGTTCATGTGCCGCGAAGCACCTAATGTGGTGTATGACCTCGAGCACATGGGCATGCCGTTTGACCGCAACCCGGATGGCACCATTTACCAGCGGCCATTTGGCGGCCACACCGCCAACTACGGCGAAAAAGCCGTGGAACGCGCCTGCGCCGCTGCCGACCGCACCGGCCACGCCATGCTGCACACGCTGTACCAGCAGAACGTGCAGGCCAAAACCAGCTTTTTCGTTGAATGGCTGGCAATGGACCTGATCCGCGACGCCGATGGCGACGTGGTTGGCGTGACCGCACTGGAGATGGAAACCGGCGACCTGCACATCCTCGAGGCCAAAACCACCCTGCTGGCCACCGGCGGCGCGGGCCGCATTTTTGCGGCGTCAACCAACGCTTTCATCAACACCGGTGACGGCCTGGGCATGGCGGCGCGGGCGGGGATTCCGCTCGAAGACATGGAGTTCTGGCAATTTCACCCGACCGGTGTTGCAGGCGCGGGTGTGTTGCTTACCGAAGGCTGCCGGGGAGAAGGCGCCATTTTGCGCAATGCCAACGGTGAACGCTTCATGGAGCGTTACGCGCCCACCCTGAAAGACCTGGCGCCACGGGACTTCGTCTCACGCTGCATG
>JANNYX010000192.1:0-2599 GCA_031410295.1 Rhodoferax sp. | reverse complement strand
ATCTGACTTCAGTAGGAGACCAACGCGAGATTTTTCCTACAAAAGGGGGATGCGCCCGCCACCGATTCCGCCTAATATTTGCAGGTGGCACAAATCCACACGTGTCCACTTCTGCGGCGCGGCTTGGCCCGCCCGTTACATCCACCGCAAAACTGGAGGAATCATGAAAACCAAGTTCAAAGTCTTAAGCGCGGCCTTCGCTGGCCTTGTCTGCACTGCCGCAATCATCGGCAACGCCCACGCGCAGGCCAAGCCGCCTGCATATTTGGTCGTGGAGTATGAAGTCATCGACCCTGTCGGCTGGAAGGAATACACAGATGCAGCGAGGGCGCTCGGGGGCCCAGGCCGCTTTCTTGTCCGTGCGGCGAAGGGCGTCCCGCATGCCGGAGAACCCCCCAGGAGCATCACGATTGTCATGTTTCCCAGCATGGAAGCGGCAGACGCTTACGATTCCTCTGCGGCCTATACAGCGCTCAAGGCCAATCGCGACAAATCGGCGAAGTGGCGCTCCTATGTTGTCGAGGGTCTGCCAAATTGACGTGAAAGTACCGTCATGCGTCGGTGGGAGTGGCCTCGCGTGACGCTGGCTGCGGCAACACTGGGCGCGAGCCAAGCGATTCGCGAAAGCGCGCAATCCTGGTGGGCCTTCTGCACCGCACAACGCATCCGATTTCAGTAGCAGTGGGAAACTGTGCTTCAGTCGGATGCAAAGGCCCCGGCTGGCGCCTATTCTTCAATGACCCCGCGAAGTGATTTATGACGGTCTAGTGCTTTCACCATCCAGGTAGGCCACCACCCCAAGAAACAGTCTTTCCAATTGTCAGGACTGCCACCATGCGCCAAATCAAAGACCTCCCCGGCCCACGCGCCCTGCCGTTGGTGGGCAATGCGTTTCAGGTCAAACTGGCCAGCGTGCATCAGGATTTTGAACGCTGGGCGCGTGAATTCGGGACGCTGTACCAAATGAAGATGGGCCGCGCACAGGTGCTGGTGATTGCCGACCACGAACTGCTCGCAGCGGTGCTGCGGGATCGTCCCGACGGCTTTCGCCGCAGTCCCCGAATCACGGAAATCGCCATCGAAATGGGTTTGCCACAAGGCTTGACCAGCGCCGAAGGTGAGGACTGGCAGCGCCAGCGGCTCATGGTGATGGCCAGCTTTGCGCCCGGCCAGGTGCGAGCCTACTTCCCGTCATTGCAGAAGGTGACGCTGCGCCTGCAAGCACGCTGGCAAAAGGCCGCCCTCGCCCAATCCTCCATCAACCTGCAAGCCGACCTGATGCGATTCACCGTCGATGCCATTGCCGGCCTGGCCTTCGGCAAAGACATTAATACGCTCGAATCCGGTGAAGACGTGATCCAGCGCCATCTGGACAAGGTGCTGCCAGCGGTCGCCTGGCGGGTAGTGTCCTTGGTGCCGTATTGGCGCTATTTCAAACTGCCCGCTGACCGGGCGCTGGAACACAGCATTGCGGTGATCAACGCCACGCTGCTTGATTTTGTTGCGCAAGCACGCCAACGCCTCACAGAAGACCCAGCGCTGCGGGGCAAGCCGGGCAACCTGCTCGAGGCCATGCTTGTGGCCGCCGACCAGCCTGGCAGCGGGCTGGGTGACCGCCAGATCGTGGGCAATGTGATGACGATGCTGCTGGCCGGTGAAGACACCACCGCCAATACCCTGGCGTGGATGATCCAACTGCTGCAGCGCAACCCGGATGCCCTTCTGAGAGTCCAGCAAGAGGTGCGAGCCCTGGCCCCCGACCCGTCCTGCTACAGCATGGAGATGATGGAGCAGTTGGTGTTTCTGGATGCCTGCATCAGCGAGACCATGCGCTTGAAGCCGGTGGCGCCGCTGATGGCGTTGCAGGCCTTGCGCGACACCATGGTGGGTGACGTGGCGGTGCCGAAGGCGACGCTGATCATGGGTGTGCTGCGGCACGACAGTGTGAGCGAACGTAATTTTCAAAACCCGAACGCTTTCGAGCCAGAACGCTGGCTGGCCGACGCGCCACAAGCCCTGAGCCCGGCCGCCAAGCGCTCGGCCATCCCCTTTGGTTCCGGGCCGCGCATGTGCCCAGGGCGTTATCTGGCCCTGCTGGAGATGAAGATGGCGATGGCCATGCTGCTGGCCAGCTTCGACATCGTGCGTGTGGAGACGCCCGACGGCAGGGAAGCGCAGGAGCGCATGACCGTTACCATGAACCCGGTCGGCCTGCGCATGAGGCTGCGGGAACGACGCTGAGCCAGGCCACCAATAAAAAATTCCACGTCGCTTTCGCTGGACGCGTCTTTCACCAGTGCGATCGCCCGGCCACCAGCGTCGGTGATGCTGTCTGCCGTGGCCTGCATCGCGTCAGATTGATCCACCGCCAGCACGTTGGCACCCGTGCTCGGCAAAGAGCTGGCTGGCAGCGCGGCCAATGCCGCTGACGGCGCCGGTAATGACGGCGGTTTTACCTTCGAGTCGTTTCATGGAGGCTACTGGTTGCGTGTGGGAAGGTGCGAAAGTAGGCGAAGACAGTGAGTATTTTCGTTTATTTTTGTTTTTACTATATTTAATGTACTATATTAATTCATTATTGCTATATTTAAAGTAGCAT
>JANNYX010000191.1:0-3185 GCA_031410295.1 Rhodoferax sp. | reverse complement strand
CGGCTGCGGCTGGCCACGCCAAAGTAGCCGGGTTTGGAGGCCTCGGCGTAGACGCTGGCGGGTGGGGCGCGGCGCTCAACCCAATTCTCCAGCGCGGTCAACATGTCGAATTGGTCGGTCGCCATGCCGCCCGCGCAATGGTTCATGCCCGGTACGACAAACAGCTTGAGAAATTCCGCCGCCTTGCCTGCTTCGCGTTCATTGACTTTGTTGTACCAGGCGATTGTCTCGTTGGGGCTGACGGCCGGGTCGGCGTTGCCGATCCAGCTGATCATCTTGCCGCCGCCTTGCTTGAACCTGGACAGATCAGGCGAGTTGCTCAAGCCCCAATCCTTGACGGGGTGGCGGTAGAGATCGGTGGTGCGGGTGATGCTGGCCTCGGTGTCGTCCAGGTTGTAGGTCATGAAGTAGTCCATGGACTGCGGGATCGACAAAACCGTGGGCGGCGTCTTCCAAAGGAGGGCGGCCTGCGGCGCGCTCAGGGTCAGTTTGGTGGCGGTGTTGGTGGCAGCGGCATGGTTGCCAAACCAGAAAGCGCGAAAACCCTGGTTGTATTCGGTGCCATTCAAGCCGCCAATGGCCGGGTCCCACGGGTTGCCGGGGTAGAGTTGCTCGCCTTTCGAATTTTTCGGGCCGGCGAAGGCGGTGCGCAAGGCGCCGATCTGCTCGCCGGTGAGGCAACTGGCGGTCTTCGCGCCCTGGCATGTGAGCGCGGTGAGTTTGGGCACCACCACGGCATCAGTGCAGGCGGCTAAGTTGTTGGCGATGCCGTCTTTGAGGCCGTCCTGCGCGTCGCAGGCGTCAAGAACGGCATTGGAGACCAGGTGCAGGTCAGCGTCGCTGTAAACCTTGTTGATGAGCGCTCTGCCGTTGACGTCGACGTGACCGGCCTTGATCGCCAATGGCGCCAGCGTCTTCAACAGATGCGGCACGTAAGCGGTCATGTAGGGGATGCTCATGGCGGGCGCGCCGGCCACGATGCCATCGTAATGCTGCGGGAAGCGCTGTGCAATGCCCACCGCCTGGCGCCCGCCATCTGAGCAGGAGAGAAAGTAGGAGTGCTGCGGCGCCTTTGCATAAAACGCGCCCACGATGGCTTTGCCAATTTGCGTGGTCACATCGTAGGAGTTGTAGCCGAAGTCGATGCGCGCCTGCGGGTCGCGGGCGAAGGCCGACTGGCCGCCGGCGTTGGGGTCCGAGTTTACGGCGTTGTCGTGGCCGGAATCCTGCACGATGACGGCGTAGTCACGCGAGAAGGCGGTCGACGTCATGCCGGAATACAGGCCATAACCGGTGTCGACGATGCCATTGGAGCCGCCTACGCCCTGCATGAAAAATTTTCCATTCCAGTTTTGCGGCACTGGCATGCGCATGCGGAACTTGATGGCGTAGGGCCTGCCGTCAACGGCGCTGACGCGTTCGTTCATGGCGCCCTCCACCAGGCAATGGGCCCGGGCGGTGGGCGTCGCCGCCTGATCCTCGGCCCGGGTGATGCGCAGGGTGGTTCCCGGCACCGGGTTGTTGGCCGCCACGCTGGCCGCGGCGGCGGCGCAGCTTTGCGGTTGGGCGGCCGTCATCACATTCTGCGGGCTGCCGCAGGCCACCAGCAGAAGCGCGGCCGCCGGAACGAGTTGGATAGTCGGAAGTTTCATGTTGACTCCTGGTTTTGCCGGCAATCTTGCGCTTGGCATTGGTTCAAATTTTTGGGGAATACCCTCGTATACCCATGAGTATCAGTTTAGTACCATGAAGAATAGATGTAAACAGTCAAACCAGTGCCGAAGCGGGTTTTGAATATCAATCTGATTTAAATAGACGGGCAAGCATGGACGCGGTGATTCTCGAAAACCTGCTTCAACGCCTGGTCACAGGCGTGCTGGTGGGCAGCATCTACGGGCTGTTGTGCACAGGCCTGGGCATGATCTTCGGCGTCATTCGGGTCATCAATTTCGCCCAGGGCGAGTTCATGATGCTGGGCATGTACGCCACGGCGCTGATCGGCGCCATTTTGGCGACGCTGTTTGCGGTAGGCCCGGCAGCGGGGGCTTATGCAGCCATCGTTGTCGCAGCAGGTTTGCTGGCGATGCTGGGCTGGCTGCTGCAGCGCTTCGTGATCGCACATGTGAGCGGTTCGCGCGTGGTGGGCAGCGACAACGAAGGCCATTTCGCCCAGCTCATTCTCACCCTGGGCTTGAGCCTGGTGATCTCCAACCTGGCCTTGATCGTGTTTGGCTCGTCACCGCGCACCGTGCAGTCCACGCTTTCCTCGTCGTCCTGGACGATGGGCCCCTTCGGCAACGAAGCGATCACGATCTTTGTGAACCAGGCGCGGGCCATTGGCTGCGTGGCGGCCATCGCGGCCAGTGTTGGCCTGTACCTGTTTGTGCAACGAACACGCGCTGGCACCTCGATGCGCGCCGCAGCGGACAACCCCACCGCGGCCACCATCGTTGGCATTGACGTTGAAAAATCCTACGGGGTCGCTTTTGCCATTGGCACCGGCGCCACGGCCCTGGCAGGCGGTTTGATCGCCATGTTTTACCCGTTTCACCCCTACATCGGGTTCGAGTTCGTGATCATCATGTATGCCGGGGTGGTGTTGGGTGGAATGGGCAGTATGCTGGGCGCTTTTTGGGGCGGCTTCGCCATGGGGCTGGTGCAACAACTTTCGACCTACTTCCTTCCGTTTCAGTTGCAGAACGCCACCATCTTCCTGCTGTTCCTGACGATTGTGCTGCTGCGTCCCCAGGGCCTGTTTGGCCGAAGTGTGGAACGCACCTGATGTTGACCAGCGTCTTCCAAGGCCCGGCGCTGCGCATGATTTTTGTCGTGGCGCTGGTCATGGCGCTGGGTGGTTTCTTCATCCGCGACCCGTATTACCAGTTGATTTTGAGCACGATTCCAATTTGGGCCATGGTGGCGCTGACCTGGAATCTCTTCAGTGGTTATACCGGCCTCATTTCCTTTGGCCACTCCACGTTTTTTGGTTTGGGCGCCTTCGCTGTGGCCTTGTTGGCGATCAAGCAGGGTATCTCACCGTGGTACGGCCTCATGGCGGCCACCTTCGTTGGCGGCTTGGCCAGTGTGATCATTGGTTCGATAACGTTTCGCCTGCGCGGTCACTATTTTGCGTTGGCGATGTTGGCCTATCCCTCGTTGTTCATTTTCGTTTTCGACTGGATGGG
>JANNYX010000190.1:0-7109 GCA_031410295.1 Rhodoferax sp. | reverse complement strand
ACCTGTCGGTTGACGACTTGAAGGCTGAGCGCACCCTTTGCGATCCGGGCCCGGCAGGAATGCCCTATCAGTAAAGCGACGGGTACCAGCCCGGAGCCGACCAAGCCCTGGCCGTTAAATTCAGGCCCCTTCAGTGGGGGTTTTTTCCAGCCAGAAATCGACCGTGGCCAGAAATTTGCCGACATCCAGCGGCTTGGTGAGGTAGTCTGCCAGGCCAATGGTGCCGCCCTGGGCGATGTCGCGCGGCGTGGCATTGGCGGTGACGGCGATGATCGGGATGGCCTTGGTGCGCTCGTAGGTCTTGAGCACGTCCAGCACCTGGTAACCGTCCATGCCCGGCATGTTGATGTCCAGCAAAATCAAATCGGGCTGGCGGCCCAGCGCCAGTTGAATGCCCAGCCCCGGTGTTGGCGCCGTAAGCAGCTGGATGTTGGGGCGTTTGGCCAGGATCTGCGCAATCAACTTGAGGTTGATCGGGTTGTCGTCGACACACAGCACGCTGTATTGTTGGCCGTTTATTTCGGCCGCCGGCGTCTCCACTGCAGGTGCGTCGTCAATGTCTTGCGCACCCTCGCTGGTATCTACGGGCAATTCACACCAAAACGTGCTGCCGCTGCCCAATTGGCTTTGAACGCCGACTTCGCCGCCCATCAACAGCACCAGTTGCCGCGAGATGCTCAAACCAATGCCAGTGCCTTGCACGGTGGTGCGGCCTTTGCCTGGGGGGCTGAAGGCCTGAAAGACATCTTTGAGGCGGTCTTGCGCAATGCCGATGCCCGAGTCGGTCACCTCCAGGCGCACCCTCGCCTGCGCGGTTTTCGAGACGCGCACGCCAATATCGCCGCCGGCGCGGTTGTACTTGATGGCGTTGGACAACAAATTGAGCAGCACCTGTTTGAGCCGGATGCGGTCGGCACGCACCCGCAGCTTGCCAGGCACTTGCCGGTGAATCGTCAACTGGCGCGCGGCGGCCAGCGGCTGCATCAGGCTGGCGCATTCGTCGACGATGTCGGCGATGCGCACCGCCTCCAACTCCACCGTGACTTGCCCGGCTTCAATTTTGGCCAGGTCCAGCACCTCGTTGATGAGCTTGAGCAAATGGTGTCCGCCGTTGCTGATTTCAGTCAGGCATTTCTTTTGCTCGGCGTTCAGCGTGTCGTCAAAGTCCAGTATTTGGGCAAAGCCGAGAATCGCATTCAGGGGCGTGCGCAACTCATGGCTCATGCTGGACAAAAAGTCGGACTTGGCGTGGTTGGCGCGCTCGGCGCCTTCTTTGGCCAGCTTGAGCGCCTCGCGGTCGGCCAATATTTCCGTGATGTCGGTGAAGATATTGAAGAGGTACTGGATTTTCCCGCCGGCATCGGCAATCGAGCCGATGCTGCTGCGCGAGGTGAATTCGCTGCCGTCTTTGCGGCGAAACGGCAGGATGCCGCGCCAGCTGCCGGTTTCCAGCAGTGACTTCTGGATCTCCGCCAAAGTGACTCGCGCAGTGTCTGGCGGCAAGGCCCGCGCAAAATGCTCGCCCGCCATCTCCTCATTCGAATAGCCCAACGCCTGCGCGTGGGCCTGGTTCTGGTACAGGCCAAGGCCCTTTGCGTCGGCAATCACAACACTCTGGCTGCTGGCGTCGAACAGGCGCCGGAACAGGGCCAGCCGCTCCTCGGAATCCTTGCGTTGTGAAATGTCCGTCATGAACACCGTGAACGACTGGCGTTTGCCAATCAGCGCACTGGTGACGGCAACTTCGACCGGCAGCGACGCGCCACTGCGATGCTGCACCCGCGTTTCAATGCGCCCTTTCGGGGCCACGATGCGCTGTGCCAGCAAGGCCGCCAAACTTGTTTGTGTGCCATCGTCAGGTTGGCGCAGTTCAATGATGTCGTCAAACTTGTAGCCCACCGCCTCAAGCCGGGTCCAGCCAAACAATTCCTGCGCACGCGGATTCCATCCGGTGATGCGCCCGCCATCGTCCAGGCTGACCACGGCATCCAGGGCGTCGTCCAGAATGCTTTGCAAGCGCAGCTGGGTTTCTGCTTCCCGGCGCACGTTGTCGGCAGAAACACTGCCCGCCACAATGATCAACAGCATCCCGAGGAGCAACACCCCGCCGGCGACCATTTCAACGCCGCCCGGCGCCAACCGGGCCGACATAAGTGCCGATAACGCTGCCGGCAGCATGGTGGCCACGATGAACGCCTGCATCGCCAGTTTGATTTGCGCCACCGAGATCATCGCCACCACCGCCACGGCGAACAAGGTGCTGACCAGCAACACCGAGGCGTTGCCGCTGGACTGCCACAGCAGCAGGGTGGGTCCAAGCGACCAGGCCAGGCCACTGGCGGCCGCATGCGCTGTGAAGATCCAGCGCCAACGCGCGAGCAGCGCACCTTGCGGCGCCGCCCGTTTAAAAGCCCGGCATTCGATGGCGCCCACGGCAGCGGTGGCCCAGATGGCCAGCAGCCAGGCCAACAAAGCCCAAGCCGGAAAAAAAGCCCAAAACAGCAAGACCCCCAAAGGCGCCACGGCGGCGCCCATCCACAGGGTCAGGGGTTTTCGCGCGTAGGCTGCGTTGAGCAGCGTGAGGTCAACGTCCTGGCGCGATCGATCGACGTTTTCAGGTTCGACCGTCATGAGCTGGCCGGCGCGCGTCGCCCGTATTCGCGCGCAAAGTCGATGTACCACGCCAAACAGGCGGGGTTGGCCATGGCCTCTTTGTTGATGACCTTTTCGATCGGATGGCCCAAGAGCAGCTTCTTGATCGGCAACTCCTGCTTCTTGCCGGACAAGGTGCGGGGGATGTCGGCCACAGCGAGAATCTCGTTGGGCACAAAACGCGGCGACAGCGCCACCTTGATCGCGTTGCTGAGTTTGCCGCGCATTGCGGCGTCCAGCGCCACGCCCTCGCGCAGCACCACAAACAGCGCCATATAACTGTCGCGGCCCAAATATTCCAGATCCACCACCATGGCGTCCAGCACCTCGGGCAAGGCCTCGACAGCGCTGTACAACTCGCTGGTGCCCATGCGCAGGCCATAGCGGTTGATGGTGGCGTCGCTGCGGCCATAAATGATGCAACAGCCCTCTGCGTTGATCTTCAGCCAGTCACCGTGGCGCCAAGGCGCGCTCAAACCGTTTTTGCCGGGGTACATGTCGAAATAACTCGACAGATAACGCTGGTGGCCGGCATCGTTCCAGAAGTACAGCGGCATCGAGGGGATCGGGCGGGTGCAGACCAGCTCGCCGACTTCACCAATCACCGCTTCGCCCGCTTCGTTCCAGGCTTCCACCGCGCAACCCAGGATGCGGCATTGCATTTCGCCGGGGACCTGCGGCAGCTCGCGGTTGCCGCCAATGAACGCCCCGGCAAAGTCGGTGCCGCCGGATATGTTTGCCCACCAGATATCGCCCCCACGCTCGCTCACTTCGGGTAGCTTCCTGCCCCCAAAGCCGGGTTCGCCCGGCGCTTCGCTTGTGCGTGGGGCCGTGCCTTGCTTGGGGCGGCCCGGCGCGGCGGCGCGGGTCAACGCCTCAACCCGCCTGAACTGCTCGCCACCCCAGTTCTGCACATCGGCTGACAGGGGTGAGCCGGTGGTGCCCAGCGCCCGCACGCTTTGAAGCCCGGGGTACTGCGACAAATCCAGGCCCGCTTTCATGCAGTTGGCGAAAAATGCCGCGCCGGCGCCAAAGAAGGTGACACCGACTTCGGCGGCGAAACGGTACAAGGTGCTCCAGTCGGGGGCGACCTTGTTGCCGGCCTCGTCGACTGCGCGCCCCGCCGGGTTGCCGTCAAAGATGCAGCAGGTCGTGCCGAACAGCAGGCCGTTGGTTTGGGCGTTCCACATGACCCAACCCGTCGAGCTGTACCAATGGAACTTCTCACTTTGAAAATGGCCCCCACGGTCGCTCACTTCGTGTAGCTCCCTGCCCCCCGAGGGGGCCGTGCCTTGCTTGGGGCGGCCCGGCGCGGCGGCGATGTCAATTCCACCACCATTTGGGTAGCTGCCATAGCTGGCCCCCAAATCGTTGTGCAGGCCCTGCCCCATCAGCGCCACGATCACGGTGCCGCCATGGCCATGCACGATGGCTTTGGGCAAGCCGGAGGTGCCGCTGGAATAGACGATCCACAGGGGGTGGTCAAATGGCAGGCAAATCGGCGTGAAAGCTTTGGTCGCCGCGTCATTTCGGCTTGTGGCCGACGTAAATCCTTCGTATTGCGCTTCCATTTTAATAGCATCAAGGGGCAAACCCAGCGCATGGTGCATGACCAGATGGCGCACTGTGGGCAGCTTGGCGCAAAGTTCTTCGACTACTTTGCGGCGGTCCATGACCTTGCCGCCGTAAGTCACGCCATCCACGGCAAACAGCACTTTGGGCTCGATCTGCTGAAAGCGATCCAGCACCGCCTGGGTGCCCATGTCGGGCGCGCAAATGCTCCACACGCCGCCAATACTGACGGTGGCGATGAAGGCGATCATGGCCTCGGGAATATTCGGCAGGTACGCCGCCACTCGGTCGCCGGGTTGCACACCTTGGGCTTGCAGGTACAGCGCCAGCGACGCCACCCGTTGGCGCAGTTGCGGCCAGCTGATGGTTTGTGGCGCGCCCTTGCCAAGTGAATTTTCGTTGTGGCTGATGACCGCCATGCAGCCAGCCTGGTCGGCCGCGTCGACGTGCCGGAAGATCTGCTGCGCGTAATTAACCTGGGCGCCGACAAACCATTGGCAGTCAATCATTCTGGACTGACCGTCTTGCGTTTTGGGCTCTACCAACACCGCTGTGTGTGGTGTCGGCGACTGCAACTCAAAGTAGTCCCAGATGCTTTGCCAAAAGCCTTCCAGATCCGTGATGGACCACCGCCATAAGGCGTCGTAAGAATCGAAGCTTTTGCCACGCTGGTCGCGCAGCCAGTTTTGGTACAGCCTGATTTGAGGAGTCTGAGTCGGGATCATGGGCGAAAGCGTACCACTTTCGCCCACCCCGCCCTACGATTGCGAACGCTTAATAGGTGCGCTTCATCATCGAATCCATCTCCTCGCGGGTCACCGCGCCGTTGGAATGTTTCATGCCGTCCCAGGACTTGCCGTGGTAGGCATTCCATTCTGCGCGGGAGACCCGGCCGTCGCCATTGGTGTCCATCGCCGAGTACATTTTGGCGTTATACGTATTCATCCGCGATTGAAATGCGGCGTCCGTTGCGCCAGGCCCATCCTGACCGACCAGCATAGGCTGCTTGGTCATTGGGTTGGGGGTAGCGGCATTGCGGGAGTCGAGCTTTTCCTTCGCCGCTGCATCAGTCGGCCCCGACTTAGGACCATCCTGACCGACCAGCATAGGCTGCTTGGTGGTTGGGTTGGGGGTGGCGGCGTTGCGGGAGTCAACCTTTTCCTGCGATGCTGCGGCGTTGCCGGGACCTGCTCCGGGACCGTCTTGACCGACCAGTGGCGCTTTCTGCGCAAACGCGGCGGCGCAGGCGATTGTCAAAGCGGTGGCTAATAGAACTCGTTTCATACCTAAACTCCTGTGGATTCGGGCGGGTTTGCCCAGTCCCCATTCTTCATAAACGGGTGGGCGGAGGCTGTAGGACAGAGATGCCGGATTCTGTAGGGCCAGGGCCTGCATCGGCACAGCGGCCGCGCCGCGCACCAATGGCCGCCCGGTTTTCGTATGATTGGAAAAATGACTGCCAAGGAGTCCCGCATGAGCCGAAAATTTGTCGACCTCTCGATCTTTCTTGAAAACGACCTGCCGAGCGATCCGCCTGCCTTCGCACCCGAGATTCAATCCTTCACCCATCAGAGCGCGAGTGAACAGATCGCGTCCTTTTTCCCTGGCCAGCAAAAAGGCGACTCCTGACATGACCCAACTCAACTCCACCCACAACCCGGCCGCCCAGAGCTGGTTGGCCAGCGCCAATGGCCACCCGGACTTTCCCATCCAGAACCTCCCCTACGCGGTGTTTTCAGAGCGCGGCAAAACCGCCTTCTGGCGCGGCGGCGTGGCGATTGGCGACCAGGTGTTGGACCTGGCCGCGCTGCACGGCAAAAAGCTCCTGACCGGCCAGGCGGCAGCCGCGCTGGAGATGGTGGCGATGAGCCGGCTTAATGCCTTCATGGCCAGCGGCCCCGAGAGCTGGCGCGTGTTGCGCCACGCCCTCTTTGCGCTGCTCGGGCGCGACATCGATCCGCTCAACCAGGCGGCGGTTCAAGCCTGCCTGATTCCGCAGGCCAACGCCGTCTACACCGTGCCAACGCAGATCGGCAACTACACCGACTTCTACACCTCGATCCACCACGCCCGCAATGTCGGGCGCATCGCCCGGCCGGACAACCCGCTCACCCCCAACTTCCAGTGGTTGCCCATCGCCTACCATGGCCGCGCTTCGAGTGTGGTGGTCAGCGGCACGCCGTTTCGCCGCCCGATGGGGCAGGCCATTCAGGCGGGGGGCGCCACACCGGTTTACGGGCCGTGCACACGGCTGGATTTCGAGCTGGAGCTGGGCGCCTTCATCGGCCCGGGCAATCCGCTGGGCGAACCGATTGCGCTGGCACAGGCCGAGGGGCACATCTTTGGCATCTGCCTGCTCAATAATTGGTCCGCCCGCGACATCCAGTTTTGGGAAATGGCCCCGCTGGGCCCGTTTCTGGGCAAGAGTTTTTGCACCTCGATTTCGCCGTGGATCGTCACCATGGAGGCCTTGGCCCCGTTTCGACTGCCGTTCACCCGCGCGGCTGACGAACCGCAACCGCTGGCTTATCTGGACGACGCCGGCAACCGCGCCCAAGGCGTGATCGACATCCAGCTTGAGGTCTTCATCGAGTCGGCCCAGGCACGGCTGGCCGGGCGGGCGCCGTCCAAAATTTCCGCCACCAGTTTCGAACACCAGTACTGGACCTACGCGCAGATGGTGACGCAACACGCCATGGGCGGCTGCAATTTGCAGCCGGGCGACCTGCTGGGCAGTGGCGCCATTTCCGGGCCAACGCCCGACCAGGCCGGCGCCATCATCGAACTGACCCAAGGCGGCAAAGCGCCGATCACAATTGACGGCGGCGAAACCCGGGCCTTCCTGCGCGACGGCGACGCCGTCATCCTGCGCGGCTGGTGCGACA
>JANNYX010000189.1:0-4217 GCA_031410295.1 Rhodoferax sp. | reverse complement strand
TGCGGTGCATGGCCATTTTGTCGATGTGCGCAAGTTCGCCTGAACCCAACCTGAAAGGACCCACCATGAAAAAGCAGATGACCGCGATTGCCCTGTTGTTCGCGCTGACGCTGGTTGGCTGCAACACCGTCAGGGGCGTGGGCCAGGACATTCAAAAAGCCGGCGAAAGCATTGAAGGCGTTGCCAAAAAGAAATAAACACCATGCAAAAATTTACCGTACACAAGGGCCTGGTGGCCCCGATGGACCGCGAAAACGTTGACACCGACGCGATCATCCCCAAGCAGTTTTTGAAGTCGATCAAGAAGACGGGTTTCGGCGAAAACCTGTTTGACGAATGGCGCTTCAAGGACGCGGGCTTTCCTGGCCAGGACCCAGCAACCCGCAAGCCGAATCCGGATTTCGTGCTGAACCAAGCGCGCTACAAAGGCGCTTCCATTTTGCTGGCGCGCAAGAATTTTGGCTGCGGCTCCTCGCGCGAACACGCGCCCTGGGCGCTGGACCAATTCGGTTTTCGCGCCATCATCGCGCCCTCTTATGCCGACATTTTCTTCAACAACAGCTTCAAGAATGGACTGTTGCCGATCGTCTTGCCGGACGCGCAGGTGAGCGCGCTGTTTAATGAAGCTCTGGCCTTCCCTGGCTTCGAATTGACGATTGACCTGGGGCGCCAGGTGGTCGTGCGCCCGCAGGGCCAGGAGTTGGCGTTTGAGGTGCAGCCGTTTCGCAAATATTGCCTGCTCAACGGTTTTGACGACATTGGCCTGACCCTGCGCAACGCTGACAAGATTAAAGCCTTTGAGGCGCAGCGCCTGGCGCAAAAACCCTGGCTCGCACACACCTTCACCGGCGTCTGATTCAAAACCATTGATTAAAATCGGCGTTAGGCCGTCGAATATATTCAGTTTATTGCTATTTATTTTATAGCAAACGATTCTTCAACCTGAGTTTCAGAAAATGAAAATTGCAATTCTCCCCGGCGACGGCATCGGTACAGAAATCGTCGCCGAGGCGGTCAAGGTGCTCAAAGCGCTGGATTTGACGTTTGAGATGGAAACAGCGTTGGTTGGCGGCGCGGCTTATGAGGCGCATGGCCATCCCTTGCCAGCTTCAACGCTGAAACTTGCCAAGGACGCCGACGCCATTTTGTTTGGCGCAGTGGGCGACTGGAAAAACGACTCGCTGGAGCGTGCGCTGCGCCCCGAGCAGGCCGTGCTGGGTTTGCGCAAAAACCTGGGCCTGTTCGCCAATTTCCGCCCAGCCATTTGTTACGAGCAACTCGTCGCCGCCTCCAGCCTCAAGCCCGAGTTGGTCGCTGGCCTGGACATCCTTATCATCCGCGAGTTGACGGGCGATATTTACTTCGGCCAGCCGCGCGGCAAACGCATCTCGCCCGATGGCAACTTCCCGGGCGCCGAAGAAGCCTTCGACACCATGCGTTACACCCGCCCAGAAATTGAGCGCATCGCCCACGTGGCGTTCAAGGCAGCGCAGAAACGAAACAAACGCGTCACCAGCGTGGACAAAGCCAATGTGCTGGAGACCTTCCAGTTCTGGAAAGACGTGGTCACCGAGGTCGGCAAGCAGTACCCGGATGTCACCCTGGACCACATGTATGTCGACAACGCGGCCATGCAACTTGTGCGTGCGCCGAAGAAGTTTGACGTTATCGTCACCGGCAACATGTTTGGCGACATCCTCTCGGACGAAGCGGCCATGCTTACCGGCTCCATCGGCATGTTGCCAAGCGCCTCGCTCAACAGCAGCAACCAGGGCCTGTACGAGCCCAGCCACGGCAGCGCGCCCGACATCGCAGGCAAAGGCATCGCCAATCCCCTGGCCACCATCCTGAGCGCGGCGATGATGTTGCGCTTCAGCCTGAACCAGCCGGCGGCGGCAGACCGCATTGAAGCCGCCGTCCAGAAGGTGCTTTCTCAAGGGCTGCGTACGGTTGACATCCACAGTGAAGGCAACCAGAAAGTGGGCACAGCGCAAATGGGCGAAGCCGTCGTCAGGGCTTTGAAAGGCTGATGGCTATAATTGACGCCGTCATGAACGCATTTTTGGCCCTCCCCCCCTCTGCACAGCGCATTGCCGCTGTCGACGGCGCGGTATTGGTCAGGACATTGGTCACGTTCATCGCCACCCCTAAAACGACCACCATTAAGGGCTAGAACAGCCTGGCTCGGTCGTGCGCCCAACCCCGGAGCCGACGAGCCGGGGGATTCAGTCCAAACTGATTTAACTTAAAAGGCGCGCAAAATGAACATCAATAATCCTCTGGTTGGCCTGGTAGGCTGGCGCGGCATGGTCGGCTCGGTGCTGATCGACCGCATGATCGCCGAGGGTGACTTCGGCCTCATCGAGCCGGTATTTTTCTCCACCTCCAACGCCGGCGGCAAAGCCCCGGCGCTGGCCAAAAACGAAACCGCGCTCAAAGACGCCTTTGACATTTCGGCATTGAAGCGCTGCGACATCATCATCACCGCGCAAGGCGGCGACTACACCAGCGAAGTCTTCCCCAAGCTGCGCGCGACCGGCTGGAGCGGCCACTGGATTGACGCGGCGTCCACCCTGCGCATGGCAGACGACGCCGTCATCATTCTGGACCCCGTGAACTTGCCCGTGATCAAGGCTGCCATGGCCAAAGGCGGCAGGAACTGGATCGGCGGCAACTGCACCGTCAGCTGCATGCTGATGGGTGTCGGTGCGCTGTACAAGGCCGGCCTGGTCGAGTGGATGAGCACACAAACCTACCAGGCGGCCAGCGGCGGCGGCGCCCAACACATGCGCGAGCTGCTGACGCAATACGGCACGCTGAACGCCTCAGTGCGCCACCTTTTGGACGACCCGAAAAGCGCGATTCTGGAGATTGACCGCCAGCTCATCGCGAAACAACGCAGCTTGTCGGCCGAAGAAACGGCCAACTTCGGCGTGCCGCTGGGTGGTTCGCTCATTCCGTGGATCGACAAAGACATGGGTATCGGGAAAAACCGGGAGGAACCCGGTTGGGGCGTGTCCAAAGAAGAATGGAAAGGTATGGCCGAGACCAACAAGATCATGGGCCTGGGTGACGGTTTGGCCGGCACCCGCGCCGTGCCGGTGGACGGCTTTTGCGTGCGCGTGGGGGCCATGCGTTGCCATAGCCAGGCGCTCACGTTCAAGCTGAAAAAAGATGTGCCCGTGGCGGATATCGAAGCCATGATCGGGGCCGACAATGACTGGGCCAAAGTGGTGCCCAATACGCGCGAAGCCACGCTCAAGGATCTGACACCGGTGGCAGTTACCGGAACCATGACCATTCCCGTCGGGCGAATCCGCAAAATGGCGATGGGCCCCGAATATGTCGGCGCGTTCACGATTGGCGACCAATTGCTCTGGGGAGCCGCAGAGCCGTTGCGTCGCATGCTACGGATATTGCTGGCTGCTTGAATTTGGAAACGCGTTGTCGAATGGCAACGCTATCGCCGGGTTTTGCCATGGCAAAGGCATGCCAAACCACTTAAGTGGTTTCTTAGCTTGTCAGGCTAAGACATTGATGTTATTGTACTTTTCATGATTGAAGCAGTCAGGCAAGTGCCGTTGCAGAGCCCTTTTGTAGAGCGGTTTGCAGGCTATAGTTGCCCCATGCGTGAAACCCGGAGGCTTGCCAATTGAACCCAATGTCTAATTTATGGTCCAGGCGCGCGTCCAAAACAGCGCTCAACACGGCGTTCACGGCCGTCGCCCTTGCCCTAGCGGCGCTATCCGCGCCGCAGGCACTGGCGCTTTCTTTGGGGCCCATCGTCGTTCAATCGGCCTTGGGTGAGCCATTGCGCGCCGAGATCGACGTGCTGGAAATCAATGCCGAGGAAGCCGCGTCACTGCGGGCCACGGTGGCCTCACCGGAAGCCTTTCGCGCCGCCGGGCTTGACTACAACCCCGCCATGGGCAACCTTCGTGTGTCGCTGCAGCGCCGCGCCAACGGCCGCAGTTACATCCGCCTCAACAGCGACCGTCCAGTCAACGACCCGTTTGTGGACATGATCCTGGAGGCCACCTGGTCCAGTGGGAAAATCGTGCGTGATTACACGATGTTGTTTGACCCACCGAATTTGCGCGATTCAACCACGGTGGCGGCGCAAGTGGTGCCTCCTGCCGCGCAGGAGCCATTGGCCCGCAGAAACGCCGCAGTTCCAGCGGAAGCCGCCACGGTGCCGCGTTTGCCGCCGGTGCCGC
>JANNYX010000188.1:0-8233 GCA_031410295.1 Rhodoferax sp. | reverse complement strand
CGCATCATTTTCAGCATCACGCGCAAACCCGGTGTGCGGGTCAGGCGGTCCAGATCGTGGCCAACATTCAGCACACTGTTAAGTTGCGTGCGCCGATCTTCCTTTCGGCCAACGTTTTGCCAGGCGATCGCGTAACGCAAGGCCCGGTCTTGCCCATCGGAATCTGGCCTCAAGCTGGCCACTTGTGAATTTTCAATGGGCGCCAGCCACGCCAAGCCCATCGCGTGGTCCAACTCTTCCGTCAACAAATGCACCCTGGCCAACAAAATCGCTGTAGCGAGCGCCTGTTTGGGCAGCAACTTCTGCATCGCGCCGGCAATGCGCGCATATTGCTCGTCGCGGTGCGTGTAGTCTTTCTCGCCGTACAACTCTTCCAGAAAAAACTTTGCCGCACCCTGATAGGGTCCAGCATTCAGAATATCGGCGTAAGTATGTGCAAAACGCCGCGCCTGAAACAGTTTGACCTCCGAAATGGCCGCTTTGAGTGGTGCATTGGCAACACTGCCCCGTCTCAACTCAAATACTTTTGAAACCGCGTCACGAATCGTTTGGGCTGCGTCCATAACTAGAATGGTAGCCATGCTAGCCCGAAAACTGCAGTTCACGACGATCTTCCTGGTTTTGGCGGCAATCCTCTGGTTTTTTTATTTCTGGCCCAGTGCGCCAAGTTGGGCGGTGCTGGGTAGCCTGGTCATGTTGTTCAGTTTTGTGCCGGTGCTAGCGCTGCAGTTTTTAGCAGCCCGGCACATCAATCGACAACATTTTGAGTCACCCCTGGCCAGCAAGGCAGAGCTGATACGCGCATGGTGGAGAGAAACACTGTTCGCCCCCCTAATATTCTGCTGGCGGCTGGCGTTCCGGTCAAATCAGGTGGCAGACTCGGTTGACAGCGCGCACCTCCAGGCTGGCCTGCGCGGCGTTGTTTTTATCCACGGATTTATTTGCAACCGCGGCATCTGGACACCGTGGCTAAGGCACCTGCTCCTGCTGCGCCGCGGGTTTGTTGCGGTGAATCTGGAGCCGGTGTTGGCGTCGATCGACGCCTATTCCACCATTGTCGAAGACGCCGTGCAAAAAGTTACCCGAGCCACCGGCCTGCCGCCACTTTTGATCTGCCACAGCATGGGTGGTCTTGCCGCGCGGGCCTGGCTGCAATCGGCGCCAGGCAACGATGCTCGTGTGCACCACGTGGTCACCATCGGCACGCCGCACCACGGCACGTGGATCGGCTTGAACCGCGTGCCACCCAACATGAAGCAGATGAAACTCGGCAGCGACTGGCTCTTACAGCTGGGCGGCAGCGAACCGCCGGAGCGCTACAGACTGTTCACGTGTTTTTATTCGAACTGCGACAACATCGTCTTCCCCACCTTGTCAGCGACGTTGCCGGGTGCCGACAACCAGCACGTGCCCGGTGACCCGCACGTAGCAATGGTTTTCAATCAAAGTGTGATGAACGCATCGCTGGCCAAACTTTGATCGGCGGCGATCTCCGGCAGGGTTTTGAGCGCCCGGTACAAAGGCGCAAAGTCCGGCGCCGTTTTCTCAAACAGTTCCTCGATGCTGTCAATGACGAAATAGGTCTGCTGATAGTTATCAATAACATAGCGCGTGCGCATGGCCCGCAGCACCTCCAGACGGATGCGCTGCACGCTTGGGTGGGTGACCGAGCGCAACAATTCGCTCGATGAGCTCAGGATGCCGGCGCCATACGCGCGCAGGCCGTCCGGCTGGCGCAACAGGCCAAATTCAATCGTGTACCAATACAGCCGCGCCAGCTGTTCACAAGCGCCAAGGCGGTGCGCTTTCAGGCCGCCTTGGCCATAAGCCTGCAGGTGGTCGGCAAAGACTGGGTTGAACAGTAGCGGCACGTGGCCAAACAGGTCGTGGAAAACGTCCGGCTCAACAATGTAGGCAAATTCTTCGGGCGTGCGAATCCAGTCAGTCACCGGAAATTTTCGCTCGGCCAGCAATGAAAAAAACGGCACCTCCGGGATCAAGCCTGGCACACCGACCAGTTGCCAGCCAGTTGCCGGCAATAGCCGTCGGTTGACGTCCTCAAAGCGCGGAATTTGCTCACTTGCACCGAGCTGCGGCAACGCGGCGATAAATGCATCACAAGCCAGGCCCGGCAACAAGGCCGACTGGCGCGCGTACAGGCGCCGGTAGGTGTCGTGGTCGGCGTCGGTGTAGGCGGCGTAGTTTTGCGCGCAGGTGTAGTCTTCTGCCGCACGCGAATAATCACCGCGCGGCGGGCGTTCGCTGGCGCCATAAATCACGGGTTTGACGGCCATGGTCGTTTTTGAGCAGTTTGATGTTGACGAGCAAGCTTGGGCGATTCAGGCGTATAAAAAATAGACAAAAATGCCGTTAATAAAATATGTTAATTGAACCAATGAGCAATTAATACTTGTTATTGCTATATTAAATATATCAAAGAAATTAAGTTATTTGTCGGCCTTAACGATGAAAAATGCTTCAATAAATTTACCAAACAAATATTTACGCCTTGGGCAACATCCCGCGGCGCATCTGGTCCAGCTCAATCGACTCAAACAGGGCCTTGAAGTTGCCTTCGCCTAAACCGTCGTCGCCCTTCCTTTGGATGAATTCAAAAAAGATCGGCCCGAGCTGGTTCTCACTGAAGATCTGCAGCAATAGTGCGCCTTTTTTGCCGTCCAGCAAAATTTTTCGGGCCTGCAATTGCGTCACCGATTCGCCGTGGCCGGGGATGCGTTGGTCGATCAATTCGTAATAAGTGTCCACCGTGTCCAGCAGCTTCACACCGCGTGCGCGCAAGGCGTCCACGGTCTTGAACAAATCGTTTGAGCCCATGGCGATGTGCTGGATGCCTTCACCCTGGTATTTGTCCAGGTATTCCTGAATCTGCCCGGCCTTCTCGTTGCCCTCTTCATTGATCGGGATGCGGATCTTGCCGCAGGGGCTGATCATCGCTTTGCTTTTCACGCCAGTGACCTGGCCCTCAATATCGAAATAACGGATCTCGCGAAAATTGAACAGGCGCTCGTAAAAAGAAGCCCACTCGTTCATGCGGCCGCGGTGCACGTTGTGCGTCAGGTGGTCAATGTAGGTCAGACCAAACCCGGGCGGGTTCAGCGCTTCGTCGCCCCGCAACACATCGGCGCCCGGCAAGGCTTCAAAATCCACGTCAAAAAAACCGATGTTGCCGATGTCGCCCTCTCGCGCACCGTTTTTGCCACGCCAGCGGTCCACCAGGTAAATCAGGCTGTCGCCAATGCCCTTGATCGCCGGGATGTTCAGCTCGCCCGGCCCGGCCTTGCCAGCGTATCCCCAGGCGCCTTTTTCCAGCGCCAGCTCGTACGCGTGTTTTGCGTCTTGCACGCGAAACGCAATGGCGCAGATCGACGGCCCATGGGCGCGGGCGAAACGTTGCGCAAAGGAATCTGGCTCGGCGTTGATCAAAAAATTGATGCCGCCTTGGCGGTACAGCGTCACGTTTTTATGGCGATGTTTGGCCACGGGCGTGAAGCCCATGCGCTCAAACAGCGCGCCCATGGCCACCGGGTCGGGTGCGGCGTATTCGATGAACTCAAAACCATCGGTGCCCATCGGGTTGTCCCAAGCTGTCATGTCTGCTCCTTGGTGTGTCGTGCGTTCAGCTACTGTCACTGTCACTGCCTGCGCTTTGCCGCAGTTTAGGATCGCCCTGCAGACGTTTTCCTGCGATTTTTGCTGTGCTTGTTTAAATACTTGCAATAAAACTGCAAAATGTGACCCATGACATCCATCAATAAGCTCGATCGGCACATCTTGCGCATTCTTCAAGCGGACGGCCGCGCCACTTTTGAGCATATTGGCATGCCGTCGGGCTGTCTCCCAGCGCGGCGCTGCGGCGCGTCAAACGGCTGGAAGACAGCGGCTTGATAGACCGTTACGTCGCGCTGGTCAAACCCGCCGCCGTCGGTTTGGGGCTGATGGCCTACATCAACGTGCGCCTGGAAAAACATTCTGACGCCCTGCAACGCAGCCCGCGCGATGACTTCCGCGCCAGCGTGCTCACCTGGCCCGAAGTGGTCGAATGCGCCGCGCTCTCGGGCGAGATGGACTATTTGCTGCGGGTCGCCGTGCCCGACATGGCCGCCTATTCACACTTCGTCATGGACACACTGCTCAAACACCCCAGCGTGCAGGATTGCAAAACGAGTTTTGTGCTGGACCAGGTGAAGGCGACAACAGCATTGCCGCTGTAACCCAAGGTCAGCGCAAAAAGGGTTTTGCAGAGGTTTCAGAGCAGCCTTGCCAGCCCTTGCATCAGCCTCGAATTGGGCGCTAAATCGCAAGTTTCCCAGAATTTCGGCCAATGGGTTGATGAGTCTAGGGAAAACCCTTACATTTCAGCCATGCTTGATCCTAAAACACTTTTACGGGCTTCGATTGAAGCGGGCAAAGACTTGATGACGCAGCCAATACACCACGTACTAGAAGCGCTGGGCGGCCAGGATGGCATGACTGCGAGCCCTGGCGCGGCTATCGAGGCGAGTCAGGCGGACAGGGCGGTTGGCGCGGCGCAAGCGCGCGAATTGATCGAAGGGCACAGCAAAACAGCGCCACTGATGGTGCCGATCCGCGCGTTGGACGAGACCCACCGCACCCGCATCGCGGCCCACCTGCTGGCGCTGGACGGCGCCGACCGATACCTGCGATTTGGTTATGCGGCGACCGACGAGCAAATCGGGCGTTACGTTGACAGCCTGAATTTTGAGCGCGATGAAATTTTTGGCGTCTACAACCGCAAGCTTGAGCTGGTGGCGATGGCGCACCTGGCCTTCATTGGCAAAGAGGCCGCCGAATGCCTCGATTCCTGCGCCGAGTTTGGCGTCTCGGTGCACAAAGATTCGCGCGGCCTGGGCTTGGGCTCGGCGCTGTTTGACCGGGCCGCGATGCATGCGCGCAATGACGGCATTCACCTGATGTTCATCCACGCCTTGAGTGAAAACGGCGCCATGATCAACATCGCGCGCAAGGCCGGAGCCACGGTGGAGCAACTGGGCTCGGAGTCCGAGGCCTACCTGCGCCTGGGACCGGCGACGCTGGACAGCCGCTTGACTGAAATCGTGCAGGAGCAGGTGGCGCAGGTGGACTACCGCCTCAAAGCGCAGGCCAAGCAGTTTTGGGCATTCTGGGCCAACGTCCAGGAGCGGGTGCGGGCGCACTGACGCGGCTTGCCTTCGCGCCTGCCCGCCAGTGCCGGGCCAATCCGCTATCCTATAGCCCTCGCAACCACGGCGCCTCTGCCCCCTGTCAGTGTCTGACTCCCAACCCGCGCGGCTTTCCGCCCACCCCTCCGCCCACTCGTCCGCCCATTTGCCGGAGCGGGCCGACAAACGCAGCTTTCTGCAAAAACTGGCCGAATTCATCCACCCCGGACCGGATTCCACCGACGAGCTGATCGAAACCCTGGCGGAGGCCGAGGACAACAACATCATTGGCGCCGAGTCGCGCGCCATGCTCGAAGGCGTGATCCGCATGGCCACCATGAGCGCCGGCGACGTCATGGTGCCGGCCACACGCATGGATCTGATCGACATTAACGCCACCCAGGACGAGCTCTTGCACACGGTGATTGATACCGCGCACTCACGCTTTCCGGTGTTTGAAGGAGATGGCAAAGGGGGGCGCGAAAACGTCATCGGCATCCTGCTGGCCAAGGACTTGCTCAAACTGCAACGTGCCCCGGAGCTGAACATCCGCGCGCTCTTGCGCCCGGCGGTCTTCATTCCGGAAAGCAAGAGCCTTAACGACCTTTTGCGCGAGTTCCGCGGCAACCGCAACCACCTGGCGGTGGTGATCGACGAGTTCGGGCGCACGGCCGGGTTGATCACGATTGAAGACGTGCTGGAGCAGATCGTTGGTGAAATCGAGGACGAGTTCGATATCGACGCCGACGCTGGCGACATCTACGCGCTGGCCGACAAAACCTGGCGCGTCAGCGGCGACACGGCGATCGAGCGCGTCAACGAAGCCTTTGGCGCAACGCTCAAAGCCGGCGATGGCGACACCCAATTCGACACCATTGGCGGCCTGATCGCGCACCACATGGGGCGTGTGCCGCGCCGCGGCGAACACCACGCCATGGGCGGCTTGAATTTTTCCGTGCTGCACAGCAAAGGCGGCGCCGTCAAGTGGTTCAAAGTTTCCCCCAGGAAGCCTTGAGATCGTTGGCAGGTGCTGGTTCACGCCTTCGTCTTAGTCCTGGCCGGTTTGGCGCACGCGGCGTCGATCGCGGCGCCCTGGAGCGGCGAGCCGCAGTGGTGGCTGCAGCTCTTGGCCATGGGCGCGCTGGTCTGGCAGCTGCAAAGCGCTGATTCGCCGCGGCAAGCGGCCTGGCGCGGCTGGCTCTTTACCACGGCGTGGTTGTGTGGCACGTTTTGGTGGCTGTTTATTTCCCTGCACACCTACGGCGGTTTGCCCGCGGCGATCACGGTGCTGGCGATTTTTGGCCTGGCCGCGGCGCTGGCGCTGTATTACGCCGGGGCCTGTTATGTTTTCAGGCATATGGCCGTCGAAAACCGGACCTTGTCTGCTACGCTTTTCGCAGCATTGTGGATGATGGCCGAAATGGCGCGCGGTACCTGGTTGACCGGCTTTGGTTGGGGCGCGGCGGGTTATGCCCACCTGGACAGCCTGGCGGTGTACGCCAAATATGTTGGCGCCTACGGCCTGGCCGGGCTGGCGGCGTTTGTCGCGGCCTCCCTGGCCCTGTGGTTGGGCGAACAGCGGCGGGACGCCCTGCTGCAACTCGCGCCGCGCTGGCGTGCAAGGGGCCATCTGAAGACGCTGGCGCCGGTCGCATTGATCGCCGTGCTGGCGTTGGTGGCCGACCGCGAATTCAGCAGCCCCGCGGGTACGCTCGAAGTTGCGCTGTTGCAGGGCAACATCAAACAAAGTGAAAAGTTCGAGCCCAGCACCGGCATTGCCGATGCACTGACCTGGTACGGCGAACAAATGACCCGCTCCAAGGCGGCGCTGGTGGTGGCGCCCGAGACCGCCATTCCCCTCTTGCCCAGCCAGTTGCCGCTAGACTACTGGCCGCGTGTGAGCGCGCCGTTTCGCCAGGCTGGCCAAAGCGGCGGCCCGGGGCGGGCGCTCTTGGTCGGCATCCCGCTGGGAAGTTACGCGGATGGGTACACCAACTCGGTGGTGGGCGTCAAACCGGGGCCGCCGTCCAACGTGACGTCCAACGCGACGCCCAACGCGCCGCCCAACGCGCCGCCCACTCCCACCGACGCTTACCGCTATGACAAACACCACCTGGTGCCGTTTGGCGAATTCATCCCGCCGCTCTTCAAATGGTTCACCCAGATGATGAACATTCCGCTGGGCGACTTCAACCGCGGCGCCGTCGGCCAGCCGTCCTTCGAGTGGCAAGGCCAGCGCCTGGCGCCCAATATTTGTTATGAAGACCTGTTTGGCGAAGAGCTGGGCGCGCGTTTTATTGACCCGGCCAAAGCGCCGACGATCTTTGTCAACATCAGCAACATCGGCTGGTTTGGCAACACGCTGGCCATTGACCAGCACCGCAATATCTCGCGCATGCGCGCGCTGGAATTCGAGCGGCCCTTCATCCGCGCCACCAACACCGGCGACACCGTGATCATCAACCACCTGGGACAGGTCACACAGGCCCTGCCACGGCATGCGCGGGGTGTGTTGACCGGCGTGGTTGAGGGCCGCGCGGGCAGCGCCGCGGAGGGCTCCGGCGTGACGCCGTTTGCGGCTTGGGTGGCGCGTTTTGGCTTGATCCCAATTTGGGTATTTTCGTCGTTTATTATCGTTTTTACTTATTTTTTAGATCGAAAAAGAAGTAAATTAACTATATAATAAATAGCAAATAACCTATAGTATTTGACGGCCTTAACACTGGAAAATTGTCGTCAATTTAAGTTTATTCTTTTTTACTCGACGATCGCCCGCAGACCAGGCAATGCCCCGTAAAATCAAAAACTTGCGCGGCACCTACCGCCGCCAATCACACCGCACGCTGACGCCCACTCATGCTCACCTTTCAACAAATCATTCTTAAATTGCAGTCTTACTGGGCCGATCAAGGTTGCGCCCTATTGCAACCGTATGACATGGAAGTCGGCGCTGGCACGTCCCACACAGCTACTTTTTTAAGAGCACTTGGGCCCGAGCCGTGGAAAGCCGCCTATGTGCAGCCAAGCCGCCGCCCGAAGGACGGGCGTTACGG
>JANNYX010000187.1:0-3425 GCA_031410295.1 Rhodoferax sp. | reverse complement strand
GCACGTCACGCGCATCGGCCTTGTACAGAAGGCTCAGGATCATCGCATTGATGCCGACCGATTTACCCGCGCCTGTGGTCCCCGCCACCAGAACGTGCGGCATTTTGGCAAGGTCCACCACCACCGGGTTGCCGATAATGTCTTTGCCCAGGCCCATGGTGAGCATGGACTTGGCTTCGTTGTAGACCGTCGAGCCCAAAATTTCCGACAGGCGGATCGACTGCCGCTTGGCGTTTGGCAACTCCAGCGCCATGTAATTTTTGCCGGGAATGGTTTCAACCACGCGAATCGAAACCAGGCTCAAACTGCGCGCCAGGTCCTTGGCCAGGCCAACGATCTGCGAGCCCTTGACACCAGTTGCCGGCTCGATCTCATAACGCGTGATGACCGGGCCGGGCTGCGCCAACACCACGCGCACATCCACGCCAAAATCCTTCAGGCGTTTTTCGATCATGCGACTGGTCATCTCCAGGGTTTCGGGCGCCACCGTTTCCTGACGGAGTTGGGCGCCATCGAGCAAATCAACCTGCGGCAGTTTGCTGTCGGGCAGTTCGGTGAACAGGGGCTTTTGGCGCTCTTTGGCGACGCGCTCGCTTTTGGGAACATCAACAACGGTGGGTTCAATCATCATCGGCATCGAATGCAGTTCAGCAATCACCTCGCGCTCCTCCACCACTGTTTCCTGGCGTTCACGTGCGGCCTGCTGCCCGAGCGCCAGGTCTTCGGCGATTTCGCGCTTGGCACGGCGCGATTCAACCAGCGTATAAAACCAGCCGCCAATGCGCTCTGCGGCGTGACCCCAGGAAAAGCGAAAGGCCATGGCGAAACCGGTGACGACCAGTGCAATTGCAACCAGGCCAGAGCCAGTGAAGCCCAACCATTTCACGGCCACCCCTCCGAGCCAAAAGCCCAACACACCGCCGGCGTGTCCGGGCAAATACGCCTCCAGCCGGTACAAGCGGCTCCACTCGAGCGCGACACTGGCGCACAGCAAGACGAACAGGCCAAACCAGAACACCGCCGCCGGGCTGGTGAGTTTGTGCAGCACGGCTTGAAATTGGCTGTGCCCGTCGACGTAGCCCTGCGCAGCGTTCCGCGCAGGCAAATCATGCCCGCGCATCCAGCGCGCCAGCGTCGCCAGCCAGGCCCGCAACAAGGCGGCTACGCACCACCAGACGGAAAATCCGAAAACGAAATAACTGACATCCGCCACCAGCGCCCCCAGCTTGCCGGCCCGGTTGGCCAATGCGCCGCCGCCGCCCGACGTCGACCAGGCTGCGTCCTGAGTGGAATAAGTGAAAAGCGCCAGCAGCCACACCGTCAACGCGATAAAGCCGCCAATCAAGGCCAGTTCGGTCGCAAAACGCTGCAAGCCAGAACGGATCGGCCCGTCATCAGCCTGACCGGGCCGGCCTGACTGGCCTGAGCGGGAATGGTTGAGAGTGTTGAGGGAGTAGGTCATTCACATTACCGTGTGGGCTTGTTCAAATTGCCAGGGTCAAGCCTGGTGCACAGCTGGTGCAATGGCCCAGGACAAGCCGATTCAGCGGGCTATCTTGCGCCGCTCTTGCACCCAGATGGCGCCATCTGGCTGGGTTTCAATAAAACCCTGTTCTTCAAAATCCTTCATGACTCGGCTGACCATCTCGCGCGAGGCGCCGACCATTTTGGCAATGTCCTGGCGGGATATTTTCTCCCGGATGACGCGGATGGTTGAATTGTTTGGCTGCGGCACCCCGCTGTCGAGCAAGACATTGGCGACCCGGCTGAAGACACCCATCAGCGCCAGGGATTCAATCTTGCGGTCTGCGCTGCGCAGGCGCTGTACCAAACCCAGCATCACCGCATGCATCATCGCCGTGTTTTCGTTGACACAGCGGTTGAAGTCATCGCCACCCAGCACCAAGGCATCCGTTTGCACTTCGGACTCAACGTTGGCCGAGTGGGGCTCCTGGTCAATCAAGCTCATTTCGCCGATGTGGTCGCCGGGCTGCAAGGTTGCCAGAATGACTTCGCGGGCTTTTTTATCGGTAACGACAACGCGTGCACGCCCTGCCAGAATGATGTACAGAGCGTCGCACTTCTTCCCCTGTTCAACTATGAGTTCACCGCGCTTGAAGCGGCGCTTGCCCACGGCGTAAGCGAGCGACTCGGCTTGCGCGTCGGTTAATTTTGCAAACAGGGGCACGCGCCGGATCAAGTCAAGATTGGTCAACGTCGACATGGGTCATCCTTGTAACACCTACGTTTAGAAGCATTGCAATGGCACTTTTAAGCTTGCGCAATTCGCTTTTTATAATCAGTTGAGTCCCACCCCGGGCGCAGCTTAGTTTTCAGTCGTCAACCCCAAACTGTACACGGCCCAATGGCCTGTCCATCCCGGAACTTTCGGGCATTTACAAAAGGTTCAAAATTTGTCCTCTCCCAAGCACGCCAAAGTGCTTATTCTGGGCTCCGGCCCGGCCGGATATTCCGCAGCCGTCTATGCTGCCCGCGCCAATTTGAACCCGGTGTTGATCACCGGCATTGCCCAAGGCGGCCAGCTCATGACCACCACCGACGTTGACAACTGGCCGGCAGACGTGAACGGCGTGCAAGGTCCGGAACTGATGCAACGTTTCCTGGAGCACGCCCAACGCTTCAATACCGAAGTAATTTTTGACCACATCAGCGCGGTCGACTTGAGCAAGCGCCCTTTCACGCTCAAAGGCGACAGCGGCGAATACACCTGCGATGCGCTCATCATTGCCACCGGCGCCTCCGCCAAGTACCTTGGGTTGCCGTCAGAAACCGCCTTCATGGGCAAAGGTGTTTCGGGCTGTGCGACCTGCGACGGCTTCTTTTACCGCAACGAGATTTGCTGCGTGGTGGGCGGCGGCAATACGGCCGTTGAAGAGGCGCTTTACCTCTCCAACATCGCCAGCAAGGTTTACCTGGTGCATCGGCGCGACAAATTCAAGGCCGAAGCGATCCTGATCGACAAAATGATGGAAAAGGTCAAAGCGGGCAAGATTGAACTCAAGACCTTCAAGACGCTGGATGAGGTGCTGGGCGATGCCACCGGCGTGACCGGCATCCGGCTGAAAAGCACGGTCGATGGCAGCACGGAAGATGTCACGCTCAAGGGCTGCTTCATTGCCATCGGGCATGCGCCCAATACTGACATTTTTCAGGGCCAGCTTGAAATGGCCGGTGGCTACATCGTGACCCAATCGGGCTTGAAGGGCTTTGCCACCATGACCAGCGTGCCCGGTGTGTTTGCCGCAGGTGACGTGCAGGACCACATCTACCGCCAGGCCATCACCAGCGCGGGCACCGGCTGCATGGCGGCACTGGATGCCCAGCGCTTCCTTGAGCAGGGCTGATTTAGTCTAAAAAAGTTATATAATCCAAGGCTTTGCTGCAAAAGGCAAGCTGGGTTACCG
>JANNYX010000186.1:0-3358 GCA_031410295.1 Rhodoferax sp. | reverse complement strand
CCCCCACGCTCCCGCACTTCGTGTCGTCGCTGCCCCCCGAGGGGGCTAATTTTTTGCTACGCCGCTCTTCGAGAACTAGGAGCGGCCCGTCGAAAAATTGCCTATGACTAAAGTTGTCACCCATTCGGTTCAGGTTGAATTCGGCGACTGCGACCCGGCGGCTATCGTCTGGTTTCCCCACTTTTTTCGCTGGATTGACGCCGCATCGCGCCACTTCTTCATTCAATGTGGTGTGCCGCGCTGGGAGGAAACCGCCCGAACACTCGGCGTCATCGGCACGCCCCTGGTCGACACCAAATCTCGCTTCGTCAAGACAGCGAGTTATGGTGACCGGCTTGACATCGCGGTGTCCATCAGCGAATGGCGCAACAAGAGTTTCGTGCAGACCTACCGCGTCACCCGCGCGCGCACGGATGGCGGCGAACCCGACCTGATCATGGAATGTGACGAGGTGCGCATTTTCGCCGCCCGGCGTGAGGATGGCCAGGGCATCCGCGCCGTTCCAGCCCCCGATGAGATTCGCAGCAAGTGTGAATAATCGCTCGGATTCAAAACTAATCTTGCGAGGCTGCCATGTCCAGAAATTCTCTTCGTCCCCTGCATATTGGCGTCATGGGCTGCGGCAATATCGCCAGTCAGTTTGTCGCTGCCGTAGCCAGCAGCCCCCACGTCAAGGTCAGCGGCGCCGCCAGCCGCAATTCAGCCAAAGCGGCCAAATTTGCGCAAACCTTTGGCATCGCGCGCCACTACGGAACCTATGAAGCGCTCCTGCGTGACCCCGGGCTCGACATCATCTACGTGGCCTTGCCCAACAACATGCATGTGGCGTGGGTGGTCAAGGCGGCGCAAAGCGGCAAACACGTTTTGAGCGAGAAACCGCTGGCGCTCACACTGGCCGAAGCCACCACAATGTTTGCCGCCGCCCGGGCCAACAAAGTCATGCTTCTTGAAGCCTACCCTTACTGGTTCCAGCCGCAGACGCGCGACATGCTGCAACTCATCCACAGCGGGGCGATTGGTGAAGTGCGCCATGTGCAGGCCAGTTTCGGCTTCAACCTGCAAAATGCCCAGGGCAATATCCGCATGATGCCCGACCTGGGTGGTGGCGCCTTGCTTGACGCGGGAAGTTACGCCATGAGCCTGATCCGCCTGGCGCTGGCTGGGGTGCCCGAACGTGTCGTGGCGCATTCAAGCCAGGCGGACAGCGGCGTTGACATCGCCACCTCGGCGACCTTGCTGTATTCCGGCGGACGCAGCGCCCAGCTGTTTTGTGCCATGAACGTCGGTTACCACCGCGTGGCGACGATTCTCGGATCTGGCGGCGTGATTGAAACCGAGTTCCTGAACCACACCTCAAACGACCCGAATCACCCGCTGAAATATCTACCCAGTCTGATGCGCGTGCGCCGGGGTTTCGCCGGGACCATTCCCCTGCAGGAAGTGCGCTGTGCCACCGGCAGCGGCTTCGCCTTTTGCGCTGAGGCGTTTGCCAAGGTGATTCACGCCCAAGACTTCGCGGCGATGGAGCGCGCAGCCCGCGCCAGTTGTGATATCGCCGCCACGCTGGAGGCAATTGGCCAGAGCGCCAAAAGTGGGCAGCCGGTGGCGCTGGCACCGCTCAAATAAACGCGTCAGGACCAACGTTCCACGCTTGAGCTGCAAACGCCAGCCGGATTCGAGCAGCGATCAGTTATTGCCAGCGGGCGCCGCGACAGCGACTGACCTGCGCCTACTTTTTCCCCAGGCCCAGGCGGCCTGCGCCTTCGGTATAGAGCTTGACCTTCTCGGCCATGAAGGCGTCCATCTGGTCAACACCGACGTTCACCAGTTCAAAACCGCTTTTGGCCGCCAGCTCTTTCATTTCGGCGTCGTTGTTCAAGGCCATCCACAGGTCAGAGAGGCGTTTGCGCGCTTCCGGCGGTGTTGATTTGGGCACGCCAATGCCACGGTAAGCGCCGTCAACCCAGTTCACACCCAGCTCCTTGAAGGTCGGCACGTCCGGCATCAGCGGGTGGCGTTGGTCCATCGCCACCGCCAGCGGGCGAATGCGGGTTTTGTTGTTGATGGCAAACGCCGTGTACGTCATCGCGCCATCCACCTGCGCGCCCATCACCGAGGTGGCCATGTCGCCCGTGCCCTTGAACGGCACGTAAATCGTCTTCACGTCGAAGGCCGCATTGAAGCGTTCATGCGCCGCGTGGTTGGCAGAGTTCTGGCCCGAGCCGCCCAGACTCAGCTGGCCCGGGCTGGCTTTCGCGGCTTTGATGAAATCGGCAAAGTTCTTGATTGGGCTCTGCCCGGGCACCACCAGAATATCCGGTGTGTAGTGGAACCAGAACACCGGTGTGATGTCCGCCGTCTTGTACTGCACCTGTCCTTCAATCGGCTGGAACACGATGTGCGGCAGGTTGACGCCGATGATGTTGACACCGTCACCGGGCAACTGGTTCATCTGGCTCCACATCAGCGCGCCACCGGCGCCGGCTTTGTACTGGATGATGGTCTCGATGGCCGCGCATTTTTTCTTCAGCACCATTTGCTGGTGGCGCGCTGACAAATCCGATTCGCCGCCCGGCGGAAAGGCCTGGTAGTACTGGACGTTTTTATCCGGGCAGGCTTGGGCCAGTGCCACACTGGCGGCGAAAGGCAGGGTGGCGGAAAATAGCCAGGGTAGGATGCGATTGTTCATGGGTGATCTCCAGGAAATGATGCGGGACAATGTTGGCAGTGAGCGTCGCGCAGGATTCAGTTTGGCGCAACAGTGCTTACCCGAAACTGCCGCGCCCGCGATGGACAAAGACTCCGACCGGTGCGCCCTGGAGCTCTCCGACGCGCGCATGGACGCCATGGGGTAAGCGTGCCTGGTGGCGATCATGAGCATGGGTAAGGGGTACCACCGCGAGTCACAACGCCGGTTGCACGAAGTAACCGCGGCCAACGGCGCGACCCGAAAGCGCCGTCTGAGTTGTGGAAGCAGCTCAATGTCAGCGGAATCGATGCCATCGTCGCCTCGGCCTGCGTGCAAATGCCCTCACGCGCGTCGATCGAGATGACCCAGCAGGCCGGCGGCTTGCCGGTGGTCTCCAGCAGCGTGTGCACCTCCTGGTCGATACTTAAGAGCCTGGGGCTGGAACGCCGTGCGCCGGGCGCGGGCGCCTTGTTGTCCGGAAAATACTGAACCAATATCGAAAATCATGAAAACCCAAACCTCTACCCACCCACTGCTCACCTGCACGCTCGCCCTTACCGCCGGACTCATCGGTGTCTTCACCGGCGGCATCGCCCTGGCGCAAACCTTCCCGAGCAAACCGATCACGCTGGTCGTGCCGAACCCGCCCGGCGGTTTCGTTGACGCGTC
>JANNYX010000185.1:0-1922 GCA_031410295.1 Rhodoferax sp. | reverse complement strand
GTGTTTTCCCGGCAAGCCGTATTTCAGCTTTGAGGACCTTGAAACCCGCCAGCGTTTCAGCGCCGATCCGCGCCAGTTCTTCGCGATGTTGCCTGAAGGCGCTGTGCTGGACGAAGTGCAAAACTCCCCGGAACTGTTCTCCTCCCTGCAAGGCGTGGTGGACGAACGCGCCCGCATGGGCGAATTCATCCTGACCGGCTCGCAGCAGTTTGGCCTTATGGGAAACATCACGCAAACGCTGGCTGGCCGTGTCGGCCTGGTGCAACTTCTGCCCCTGTCAATCTCAGAGCTGCGCGCGGCCAATCTGCTGGGCAGAACCCTGGAAGCAGTGGTTTGGCAGGGCGGCTACCCGGCGCTGTTTGACAGCCGCAGGCGCGTCGCCAACCCGGCGCAATGGCTGGGCGCCTATACAAACACCTACCTTGAGCGCGACGTGCGCCAGGTTCTTGGCGTCGCCAACCTGTCGCTGTTTCGCCGCTTTGTGTTGATGTGCGCCGCGCGTTGCGGCCAGTTGCTGAATCTTTCAGCGCTGGCCGCAGACTGCGGCATCAGCCACACCACGGCAAAGAGCTGGATGACGGTGCTGGAAGCCAGTTACGTGGTGCACCTGTTGCAACCCTTTCACCGCAACCTGGGCAAACGCCTGGTCAAGATGCCCAAACTGTATTTTCTGGATACCGGCTTGTTATGCCACCTGCTGCGGGTGGAGAGCGCGTTGGTGTTGGCAACCCACGCCATGCGCGGCGCCATCTTCGAATCGTGGGTGGTTTCAGAAACGCTCAAACACCGGTGGAACCAGGGTCTTGACGCTGATTTATTTTTTTGGCGGGACAACCACGGCACCGAGGTTGACCTGGTGTACGAGCACGGTGGTTTGTTGCACGCGGTTGAAGTCAAGTCCGGAACGACGTTCTCCACCGACTGGATCGACGGCCTGCGCTTATGGCGCAAATACGCCGGTTCGCTGGCTGCCGCCCCGGTGGTGGTTTATGGCGGGGGCGAGGGGTATTCCCTACAAGGGGTGCAGGTACTGCCTTGGCGTCAGCTTGGGTGAATCAAACCAGGTTTCCACTTTGGCCGGCGGATTGCCGGCATCGGATGCCCAAGGCCCGTTTGCCCTCCACACCGGGCAATCAATTCTGACAATCAGTCCGGGTTCACCAGCGTTTCTGGGTCCGCCACTTCCCCGCTGGTTTTGCGCGTTGCCGCCGCCAGCGTCTTGAGCCATTCACAAAACGCCTGGATCTCCGGCCGCAGCGAACTGCGTGGCCCGGCGATGAGCCAATAAGCCATTGGGCTGTCCATGCGCGTGTGCGGCAACACCTCGACCAGGTCGCCGTGCGCCAGCGCTTCTGACACCAGCGGCAGGCGCGCCAGCACCACCCCTTGCCCGGCCAGCGCGGCCTGCACCATCTGGTAGGCGTAGTTGAAATAGAGCCAGCGTTTGGGTGTGAGTTTGCTGAGTTTCTGCTGGTCAAACCAGCGCCGCCAGGTCAGCCACTCCAGGTGGGTGCGGTGCGCGTCACCGGCTTCGATCAGGGTGAACTCGGCCAGGTCGGCGGGTTTCTTGATTTGCCCGCCGCTTTTGAGCAGCCAGGGGTTGGCCACCGGCGCCAGCTGTTCGCCAAAGAGACGCACCGCGTGGCTGGGCATGGCGCTGGCCGGGCCGTAACGGATGGCTAGGTCAACGTCGGCCACATCCATGTCAAGGGCCACGTCCGAGGCGTCGATACGAATGTCGATGTCGGGGTTGGCGCGCTGGAACACCTCCATGCGCGGGATCAGCCACATTGAGGCGAACGAGGCAAAAGTCGTGATCGACACACTCTTGCGCCCCGCGCTTTGGCGGATCTGCCGCACCGCGCCGTCGATCTGCGGCAAGGCCCGCGCCACCGAACCCAGCAACAAGGCGCCGGCGCTGG
>JANNYX010000184.1:0-3704 GCA_031410295.1 Rhodoferax sp. | reverse complement strand
GTGCACACTGATGCTTTGGCCGGAGGCGTAACGCTTGTGAAAATCATCGCGCTCCATCATGCGCGCCACGTTGTATTTGGCCGCCAGCGTGACTATGCCGCGCGCGCCCAGCGGGTCGCTCCATTCGCTGTTGTAACGGACTTCTGCTTTGCCCATGTCCAATACCAAACGTATTTGATCGAAATAGGTTTTGGCGTTGGCATCGATTTCCTCCCGACTCAAGGGCGGACGCGTGGCGTTGCGGCCCGAGGGGTCGCCAATCAGGGTGGTGAAATCGCCAATCAACGGAATCGCCACGTGACCCAAATCCTGCAGCTGCCGCATTTTGTTGAGCACGACGGTGTGGCCAAGGTGTAAATCAGGCGCCGTGGGGTCCATGCCAAACTTGATTCGCAGCGGGATGCCCGACGTTTCGCTCTTTTGCAGCTTTTTAAGCCAACTTTCTTGCGGTAAGAGCTCTTCGGCACCCCGCAACGTCACCGCAAGCGCCTTGCGAACACCTTCAGTTACAAAAGAGTTGGCGTCAAGATTAGGCGTTTGGTGTTGATTCATAAGGGTTTTAGCGGGTGCCGGGACCGGGTGAGGCATTACAATGCGGCCTCGCCTTTGGATTCACTGCCTTGTCATACAAACCAAGACCAGCATCCCGAGAACCCGAATTTTAATTGTTGCGCGGCCCTCGTTTGTCTTGCCGCCAGCCCAGACGATGGAAATCCGCCTGTGCCCTACGGTTTTATCCCTGCGACGAACGAGTTCTTGACCCAGGTCGGTCAGTCCGTTCAAAGCCAGTTCATCCGCAATCCCAAACGTGTCGCAAGCTTGGTTGCCGCTTTGGCCGTGGTCGGCGCCGGTGGCGCATTTGCCGTGGCGTCCAACGCGCCGGACGCCGCCGACTTGCCGGTTCGCCAAATCGTAGAAGCGGTCGAATTGCCCCACTTGACCCCGTCTGTGGTCCATTCCGCGCCAGGCGGCCTGCCCCAGATGGCCACCCTAGTCCCTGGCGCCGGCGTTGATGCTGCAGACATTGCCGCGCTTACCTTGTACCGCTCGGAAACCACCCGCTCCAGCGACACCGCCGACACGCTCTTGCGCCGTTTGGGCATCGACGATACGGCCGCGGCCGCCTTCCTACGCTCCGATGCCTTGACCCGCAAGAATCTATGGGGCCGGGCCGGTCGTTCGATCTCGGCCGAAGCCCATGCCGACCACAGCTTCAAGAAACTCGTGGCGCGCTGGACACCCACCGACGACGGCAATTTCAGTCGCCTGGTGGTCGAGAAAACCGATACAGGCTTGAAATCGCACGTCGAAGCGGCGCCGTTGACAGCCTCGACCCGACTGGCCAGCGGCAGCATCAATTCCTCCCTGTTTGCTGCGACCGACGACGCCCGGCTGCCTGATTCAATCGCAGTGCAAATCGCCGAGATTTTTTCGGCAGATATCGATTTTCACCGCGCCTTGCGCAAGGGCGACCGTTTTTCAATCACCTACGAATCGCTGGAAGGTGACGGCGAGCCGATGCGTGCCGGCCGCGTGTTGTCCGCCGAGTTCGTCAACAACGGCAAAAAATACCAGGCCATGTGGTTTGGCCAAAGCGACAACGGCCGCGGGAAAAAAGGCGCTTATTACACCCTTGACGGCAAGAGCCTGACGCGCGCATTCCTGGCCTCGCCGCTGGAGTTCTCCCGGGTGACGAGTGGCTTCAAAATGCGCCTGCACCCGATTCTGCAAACCTGGAAGCAGCACCTGGGTGTGGATTACGCGGCGCCCACCGGCACGGCGGTGCGTTCGATTGGCGACGGCAGCGTTGAATTCGCCGGCGTGCAGCGCGGTTTTGGCAACGTGGTCATCATCGACCATGGCAAGGGCAACAACACGGTATACGCCCACCTGAGCCGCATCGACGTGCGCCAGGGTGAAAAAATCAGCCAGAGCCAACACCTTGGCGCCGTCGGGTCCACCGGCTGGTCGACCGGCCCGCATCTGCATTTCGAATTCCGTGTGAACGGGGTTCATCAGGATCCCCTCACGATGGCGGCTCAGGCGGAATCCAAAGTGCTGGCCAAAGATGCCAAGCCGAGGTTTGAACTTGCGTCCGGCCAAGTGAAAGTGGCGCTGGAAGCGGCCGCTCTGGTCGGTCAAACCACGACCGAATAGCCGCATAGCCGCGTCCAGGCTTGACGGCCAGGTGGGCCCCGCCTGCACGGCGCGGCTGGCCCTAAGGCCGCCCCCCAAGGCCCTAAACTCCTGCCATGTCAGACCTTTACATCGGCCTCATGTCGGGCACTTCGCTGGATGGCGTCGATGGCGTCCTGGTGGATTTTTCGCAATCCGCACCCAATCATTCGTTTACCGTCAAGCAACACGCTTGCGCGGCTTTTCCCGATGACTTGCGTCAGCAATTCATGGCGCTCAACAGTTCAGGCGCCGATGAAATCCATCGCGCGGCACTGGCCGCGAATGCTTTGGCGCTGCTCTACGCGGGCGTTGTTGCCGGCTTGCTGACGCGCTCTGGTACGGCCCCGAACCAGGTCAAGGCCATTGGCGCGCATGGGCAAACGGTGCGCCATCGCCCGCAGGAGTTTGATGGCACCGGTTACACCACACAAATCAACAACGCCGCATTGCTGGCGGAGCTCAGCGGCATCGACGTGGTGGCTGATTTCCGCAGCCGCGACGTAGCGGCCGGTGGCCAGGGCGCGCCACTGGTGCCGGCGTTTCACCGCGAGGTTTTTGGGCAAACCGATGACGCCATTGCTGTGGTGAACATTGGCGGTATTTCCAACGTCAGCCTGATTCCAGCGCAAAACCATGCCAACGCTGACGCCGTGTTGGGGTTCGACTGCGGCCCGGGCAATGCCTTGATGGACCACTGGTGCCAAACACACACGGGCCAGACCTTTGACGACGGCGGACGCTGGGCGGCCAGCGGGCAGGTGAACGCTGCCTTGCTGGAGGAATTTTTGCGCGAACCCTATTTCGCCAAAGCGCCGCCAAAAAGCACGGGACGCGATTTATTCAATGTTGCCTGGCTTGAGGGCAAGCTGGCAGCCCTGCCGACCCTGCCAGCGTCAGATGTTCAATCTACATTGCTTGAATTGACAATAGGCCGTCTTATTGATTGCATAGTTCGCTATCAATATAATTGCAAAATAGCCCTTGTGTGTGGCGGCGGCGCTTTGAACACCGAGCTCATGCGGCGTCTTGAACGGGGTTTGCCCGGCATGCGGGTGGCGTCATCTGGCGCATTCGGCTTGCCGCCTTTGCAGGTTGAGGCGACCGCTTTCGCCTGGCTCGCCCGCAAAACAATCCGGCGCGAAACCGGCAGCCTGCCAAAAGTTACGGGCGCAAAAAAGGGCGCCGAAGAGGGTGCCCGTATTTTGGGAGCGGTTTACCCGGCCTGAGTTGCCCATGCGCAACCGCGCAGGTCATTCCATTTCCAAGTCATTCGAGAAGTAGGCGTACCGACGAAGACAGTGTTACAGCACGGCTAGGAGGTGCAACGACCTGCACGGATGGTTCAGAAATGGAATCAGGTCGAAAAACTCGAGCCGCAGCCGCAGGTTGTTGTCGCGTTCGGGTTTTTGATGACGAACTGCGAGCCTTGCAGGTCTTCCTTGTAATCAATTTCAGCGCCCACCAGGTACTGGTAACTCATGGCGTCGATCAGCAGCGAGACGCCGTTTTTGGTCATGGTGGTATCG
>JANNYX010000183.1:0-2389 GCA_031410295.1 Rhodoferax sp. | reverse complement strand
CCGCCGACTGGCGCTGGGTATTCAGCCGACAACAGCGTATTTTTTGGCAAGATGAAATGAATCGGCCTGAACGTGCCGCCATTGACCGGCACATCGGGGAAGATGTGCTTGATCGCCACGTAACAGGACGACAAGGTAGTGTTGCGCGACATGTTGACCGGTCCCCGCGATGTGGCGCCCGTGCCGGTGAAGTCAAAGTGCATGTCTTCACCCTTGACCGTGATCGCCAGACGAATCGGAATCGGCGCATCCACGATACCGTCGTTGTCAAAGTGGTCCTCAAAACTGTAGGTGCCATCGGGCAGGTCGCGGATGTAGGAGCGCATCTGTCGCTCCGAATAGGCAATCATTTCGTTCAGGCAGTCAGCAAGCACTGCCCGGCCATATTTTTTGACCAACGCTTCGATGCCCCGTGTGCCCACCGAGAACACGTTCGACATGGCGGCCAGGTCACCGGCGATCTCGGTCGGGAGGCGCACATTGGCTTTGAACATGCTGACCAGTGCCTTGTTGATCTTGCCTTCCTCGTAGAGTTTCACGGGCGGAATGATGATGCCCTCCTGATGGATTTCGGTGGCCTTGGGCGCCCAGCCACCGGGCACATTTCCACCAATGTCCATCCAGTGGCCGGTGGTGGCCATTACAGCGAACAGTTCACCGTCGACAAACACGGGCGCAATCAACTGCACATCCTGCAAATGGCTGCCGCCAATGTAGGGGTCGTTCAGTATCCACATGTCGCCAGGCTTGAATCCGCCGTCTTCACGGGCCATCTCGATGACGGTCTGCACCGTGAATTGCATGTAGGCCAGAAATACCGGCAGGCCGTAACGGCCCTGGGCGATGGTCTCACCCGTGGTCGGGTGAAAGATGCCGTTGGCGCAGTCGTTGGTCTCGGAAATGATGGGGGAAATGGCAGCGTGAATCAGGTGCAGATCCATCTCATCGGCAATTTGCTCCAGGCTGCCGCGCACCACAGCCAGGGTTACGGGATTCATCATGTCAACTCCCTCACTTTGACGAGCATATTGCCTTTGGCATCAACTGTCACGGTCATATCGGGTTCCACCACGGTGGTGGTGTCACTTTGTTCTACGATGGCCGGGCCTGAGAATTGCATGCCTGGCGCCAAATCGCTGCGCAGGTAAACGGGAGTGTCGTGCCAGGCGTTGAAGTGAACGAGCCGGCGCGAGCTTGCCTTTGGCATGCCAGTCGCTGTCGAGCCACTTTGCGGAAGAGCGGCGCTGGAGCGCCTGCCAACAGCGATGGTGCGCAGGTTGACGATCACCACCGGCATGCCCTCCAGCGTGTTGCCAAAGGTCTCGCGGTAAACATCATTGAAAGCCTGTTCCAGTCGACCCTTATCCCAACTCGCTTTGATCGTCACACGCAATGAGTGAATTTGCCCGGCATAGGCCATGTCTGCTGCGTGCGTGATGGTGGTTACGTCTACCGGAACGTGACTATCATCGATTTGTTTTTGACCCAGTTCCCTCTGGCGCTCGATGATTCCCGCCAACTCACCGGGCAGCAACTTGTCCAGTCGTTTCTCAAGCGTTTGGGAGATGTCATAACGAAGGTCTGCATAGACACAACCCAGCGCGCATAACACACCCGGGTAAAGCGGCACCAGCATGGTGCTGACGCCCACCTCCCGGATCAGGGCGCCGCCGTGCAAAGGGCCGGCGCCGCCAAACGCCACCAGGGCAAAGTCACGCGGGTCAAGTCCGCGCTCAATGGACATCAGCCGTATCCGCCCTGCCATGCGCTGGTTCACCACAGCCAGTATGGCTTCGGCAGTTGCCTCCAGGCTGAGGCCCATCTTTTTGCCAAGACCCAGGACGGCTGCCCGCGCGCCGGCAACGTCCAGCTTGGCGTCAGTTCCGTTCATCGGGCTGGCCGGGTTGATGCGCCCCAAAACAATATTGGCGTCTGTCACCGTGGGCTCTGTGCCCCCGCGTCGATAGGCGACAGGGCCCGGCACGGCGCCCGCGCTGCGTGGCCCGACCAGCAGCATGCCCCCCCGGTCCAGATGGGCAATGCTGCCACCACCGGCGCCAATGGTGTGCACATCAATCATCGGGAGCCGCAACGGAATGCGAAAATCAAGGTTGGTGATTTCCGCGACGTTGGGCTCACCGTTGATGACGACCGCCACGTCAAAACTGGTGCCCCCCATGTCGCCCGTGATGATGTGCGAAAAACCGGCTTCAGCCGCCAGCCGCGCCGCGGCCATAACCCCCGCCGCTGGGCCTGAACGCACGATGTACGCTGACCGTTCGCCCAACTGCCGCAAGGGTGCTACGCCGCCATTGGACTGCATGATGGCGACATCACGATCGTAGCCCCAACTGCTCAACTGGCGCGCCAGGTTCTTGGCGTAACGCGC
>JANNYX010000182.1:0-2264 GCA_031410295.1 Rhodoferax sp. | reverse complement strand
GGCCTTGCTTTCCTTGGGCGTGGAGGATTCACCAGTGGTGCAGATGTCCTGGGCTCCGGCTTGGGTGAAGATTTCCTTCGCCAGCTTGATTTCATCGGAATTCTCGGTATGCACCGAGATGAGAGGAATCGAAGCATTTTTCAAGGAGCTCCCATGGTTACCAAAATCGACAAAGTCGTGTACCGCGCTCATGCCACTGCAACCGGTGGCCGGGACGGTCGTGCCATCACATCCGATGGACTGCTGGATGTGAAACTCGCCCCGCCCAAGGAGATGGGCGGCATGGGCGGCGCGACCAATCCGGAACAGCTTTTTGCCGCCGGTTACAGCGCTTGTTTCATGGGCGCCTTGAAACACGTGGCTGGCGTCAAAAAGATCACAGTACCCGGCGACGCCTCCATCGCAGCCACAGTCGGCATTGGGGCGATTCCGGCGGGGTTTGGCATCGAGGTGCAAATGGTCGTCAATTTACCCGGCATGGACCGCGCAGAGGCGCAGGCGCTGGTTGACGCGGCACACCAGGTCTGCCCGTACTCCAATGCCACACGCGGCAACATCGAAGTGGGTATCACGCTGGCTTAAGCGGCGCCCCGGTCTATGAATCCCGGCTGATCGCCCGATGCCCTCGGCCCGTTAAAAAGTGGACCATAATTGGTCTGCTCGAGGCCAGTCGCGGAACCTGCGGCTGGCTTCTTTTTTTGGGGATTCACGAAAATTGGCTGAAGCGGCACGTCCGACTTGCTTGAAAACTCCGGATTGCTTATGAAACTGGCCCTGATATCCGACATCCACGCCAATATTCAGGGGCTGGATGCCTGCCTTTTGCATGCACGGGAACGCGGCGCGAAACAGTTTGCGTTGCTCGGTGACCTGGTCGGCTACGGCGCCGATCCGGGCGCAGTGGTTCAGCGTGCGCAGGATCTGGCCGGTCGTGGCGCCTTGCTGATCAAAGGCAACCATGACGAGATGGCCGTGCGCCCGCCCGCGCAGGCCAGAACCCTGGGCGACAGCACGGCCGCCTGGACCCACGCGCAGTTGTCGGCCGGGCAACGCCAGTTTCTCGATGAGCTGCCGATGACCCGGCAAAACGGCGCCATGTTGCTGGTGCACGCCAGCGCCTGCGAGCCGGCCAGCTGGCCTTATGTTTACGACGAAGAGGCGGCGCTTGATTGTCTGGCTGTCGCTGCGCAAATGCCCAACATCCGGCATGTCTTCGTCGGCCATGTGCACCACCAGACCCTGTTCTCGACAGGCTTGACTGTGCCGATCGAAAAACATTCCGTGGTGCCCGATCATCCGATCACGTTGTCGACCGAGCAGCATTGGCTGGCCACCATCGGGTCGGCCGGGCAGCCGCGCGATGGCAACCCGAAGGCCATGTACGCGCTGTACGACCTGGACACCCATGTCTTGAATTTCCAGCGTGTGGCCTACAACCATTTGCAGGCCGCAGCGGCCATCCGCAAGGCCGGTTTGCCGACGTGGCTGGCGCAACGCCTCGAAGTGGGCCGCTGATGGGGTTACCGGCCACGCCAGGCGGCCCAGCCGGTCCAGCAGGAAAAGGCCATCCTTTTGACGCCTTGACGCCCGACATCGTGATGGACGCGCTGGCGTCGGTGGGCCTGTTTGGCGACGGCCGCCTGATGGCATTGAGCTCGTACGAAAACCGCGTTTACCAGATCCACCTGGAGAGTTCGGCGGCGCATGCGGCGCTGGACCCGGTTCAGGTGGTGGTCGCCAAGTTCTACCGGCCAGAGCGTTGGAGCGACGCGCAAATCGGCGAAGAACACCGCTTCAGCGCCGAGCTGATGGCGGCTGAAATTCCGGTGATCGGCCCCTTAAGTTTGAACGGCGCCACGCTGCACCACTTCAACGGCTTCGCTTTCAGCGTCAGCCCGCGCCGCGGCGGCCGCCCGCCCGAACTTGACGACGCCGAAGTGCTGGAATGGATCGGCCGCTTCCTGGCGCGGATTCACACCGTTGGCGCAGCAAAGACGTTTGAACACCGTCCGGCACTGAATGTGCAAACCTTCGGCATTGAACCCCGTGATTGGCTTTTGCAGAACGATTTCATTCCGCTGAAAGTGCAGTCGGTTTGGGCGCGCCTGTCACAGATTGCTATTGAAATAATAGCTAACTCTATAGATTATTCGACGGCCTCTGGCATAAAAATCTTAAGACTTCATGGCGACTGCCATCCTGGCAATATTTTGTGGACCCCGGCAGACGCGCCGGCCAGCGCCGGGCCTGGCCCGCACTTTGTC
>JANNYX010000181.1:0-3711 GCA_031410295.1 Rhodoferax sp. | reverse complement strand
AGCCAGAAATGCACGCCGGCATAAAATCAATCTGCGCAACACCACCCATCGGTCACGTTCGCCGGAATGCCGGTCACGTTGCCGGAATCAGCGGTCACGTTCACCGGAATACGCACTCGCCGCCGCGCACCTCATCGCCTTCTTCAGCGTGGCAAAAGCGTTCCCAGTCGGCCAGTTTTTCGCGTAAGAGCGGCTCGCCCTGGGGTGGCGTGTAAATCGTCTCTTGCGTGCGGGCATTGACCAATGCTGTCCCCGGCACTTTGCGCACACGCATCTCCATGCCCTTGGTTTTGCTGCAAATCTCCTCGATCAGGGTGGTGGCCAGCGGGCGTGAGCGCAATTGGCCAAGCCCGTGGTAGAGGGACTCGCGGTATTGCAGCGTCTCTTTGACGGCCCGGTGGGCTTTGGCCGGGTCTTTGGCAGCGTACTGGAACAGCTCGTCGGCCGTGGTGACGATGTTCTCAATCTCCGAGCTGGCCTTGGACTCCAGCAGCACCAATGAGCTGAGCATCACATCAGGGTTGGGCAGCAGCGCTGCGGCTTCTTTCAGCGCTGCCAAAGCTTTGTTGGCCTTGATGCAAGCCCGGAACACGTCGGCGCTTTCCCATTCACCCATGGGCACGCTGCCGCGCACGAGGGGCGGCAAATCAAAGGGGCGCTTGGGGTCAAACATCAGCATTCCTTGGGTCAAAACGCCTAAAATCCACCGAAATTTGGCTTCAAATGGTCGATATGTCGATTAAAGTCCAAATCATATCGAAAATTTTAAGATATGTCGATGAAATTTAAAACATTCGACATTACCCCTCTGATGTGTCGATTCAATCGACACGTCACCGAGGTAATGTCGAGGAAATATAAAAACATCGACATATACATCCTGCCGACGCGATGGCCAATTGCTCAGTGACATGCTTGGCCCGAAACACATGGAGTTCGGTAGTTTCAACCGCGCCCAAACCAGACTGCAGGCAAAATTCCCGGTGCAAACTGGAAGCCTGGGGCTTTCCCAAAGACCTTTCCCACAGACATCAGCCAAAGGATCAACGGTGGACGAAGTATTAAAAACGCAACTGCAAAAATTGCAGATACAGCAACTGGTGGAGAACTGGGCCATTTGGCGCGATGCGGGCGACTGGGAGCGATTTCGCACGGTCTGGCACAGCGACGGTGTGATGATGGCGACCTGGTTTCAGGGTCCGTTTGAAGACTTCATCCGCGTCACCATGGAGGGCTGGAACAAAGGCGTAAGCATCCTGCATTTTCTCGGCGGCTCATCGATTGAAGTGGCCGGCCAACGGGCCATCGCGCAAACCAAGATGACGATCTCGCAGCGCGGCCTGGTGGATGGCGTACTGTGTGACGTCGTCTGCACCGGGCGGTTTTACGATTTCTTTGAACACCGCGCCGACGGTGCCGGGCTCGCGCGCTGGGGCCTGGTGCACCGCCAGCCAATCTACGAAAAAGACCGCGTTGACCCAATCGACCCGGCCGCCGTGTTGAGCATGGACCAAGCCGTGCTGGCCACTTTCCCCGAAGGCTACCGCCACCTGGCCTACATCCAGACCAAGATCGGCTACCAGGTCAAACTCGATATGCCGGGACTCAAAGGCCCACTGGTGCAAGACCTGTACCGGCGCGGCTCCGATTGGCTGGCCGGCCAACCGATTGATCGATGACAGATGATCTTGCTTTGCTGTGATGATTGAAATGAATGTTTAACCGGGTTGGACCATGCATCAATATTTTCACTTTGCCGGGCGTTTCCTGTTTGCGGCCTTGTGCAGCGGGCTAGCCCTTCTAGCGGCTGCGCAAACGGCGGTGCAGGAGGCCTACCCCAACCGCCCGCTTAAAGTCATCGTGCCGCAACCCCCCGGGGGCGGTTTTGATTTTGTCGGTCGGGTGCTGTCAGAAAAACTCGCCGTGCAACTCAAACAACCGGTGGTGGTGGACAACCGGCCCGGTTCGGGCACGGTGGTCGGCACCGACGCCGCCGCCAAAGCCGCGCCGGACGGTTACACGCTGCTCACCGGGTCCATCTCCAACATCGCGCTGAACCCGGGCCTGTACCCGAATCTGCCCTATGACCCGCTGCGCGATTTTGAGCCGGTGGGCCTGGCCGTGAGTTACAGCTACACCCTGATCGGCCGCAAAGACCTGCCGTTCAACACCCTGCCGGAATTGATTGCCCACGCCAAGGCCAATCCGGGCAAGCTCAATTACGCGTCGGGCGGCAATGGTTCGGGGCAACATGTGCTGGCGGCGGCTTTGTGGCACCTGGCTGGCGTGCAGCTGACGCACATTCCCTACCGCGGTGCGCAAGCGGCGTATACCGATTTGATCGGCGGCCGGGTGGATTTGTTTTTTGACCTCTCGTCCACCGCCCGCCCGCAGATCGACGCCGGCAACGTCAAGGCGCTGGCGGTCTCGGGCGCGGCACGCAACCCCCTGCACCCGCAGGTCCCCACGGTGCGCGAAACCGGCGTGGCGCCGCTGGAACTGGAATCCTGGTTTGGTTATTTTGTGCCCGCCCGCACACCCAAAGCCGAGCAGCTGCGCCTGCAGCAGGAAATGGCGCTGTTGATGAAATCGCCTGACATCATCGATCGTTTCGAGAAAGCCGGCGGCAAACCGATGGCACTGGTGGGTGACGACGCGAAAGCCCTGGTGCGGCGCGATGTGGAGCGCTGGACCAAGCTGATCAAGGAGATCGGCATCAAGGCTGAATAGGCTGAAAAGGCTGAAAAGGCCGCGTCAGCCGGGTCAAACACATCGTCAAGTGGCATGTCAAGGGAGACACTCCGGGGCAAAAGGAAGAGGGAATCCAGCGCCCGCAGCGCGTCGTCGAAGGCATTCGTGGGAAGATACCGGGCCAGGCGCATTGCACGGCGCCAGGTTGACGATTGATTTGTCTGTGAATAAATATTTAAAGGAAGAGTTGAATGATCAAGATTGAACAAGCCGCCTTGGACCAACTGTTTCTGAAGGCCCGCACCGTCATCGCCTTCCTTGACAAACCGGTGCCGCTGGCGCTCGTCAAAGAGGTCTACGACATCGCCAAAATGGGCGCCACTTCGATGAACACGCAGCCCACGCGGTATGTGATTTTGCAGTCGCCCGAGGCACGTGCCCGTTTGTTGCCGGCGATGAGCCCCGGCAACCTGGAGAAAACGCGCACCGCGCCGGTGACGATCATCATCGCCACCGACACCCAGTTTTACCTGCACATGGACAAAACCTGGCACAAGCCCGAAGGCCAGGCCATGTATGCCGGCAACGCGGCCCTGGCTGCCGCCACGGCCACGCGCAACGGCACCTTGGGTGCCGCCTATTTCATGATCGCCGCGCGCGCCTGCGGCCTCGACTGCGGGCCGATGAGCGGCGTCGACCTGGCCAAAGTCAACGCCGAGTTCTTCAAGGATGGCCGCTTCCAGGCGAACTTCATCCTGAACCTGGGTTACGGCGACAACAGCAAACTCTTTGACCGCAACCCGCGCCTGAGTTTTGAGCAAGCCTGCCAGGTTTTGTAAAGGGCCTGGTGATGCTGTTCCCCACGACCCTGGTCGGCAGTTACCCACAGCCTGATTGGCTGATTGACCGCAAAAAACTTGCCGGTCGTTTCCCGCCGCGTATCCGGGCCAGCGAGTTGTGGCGCGTCGCGCCGCCCTACCTGGAAGAGGCGCAAAACGACGTCACGGTGATGGCGATACG
>JANNYX010000180.1:0-3887 GCA_031410295.1 Rhodoferax sp. | reverse complement strand
CCGGCCGGGTGTGTGTTTCGTGACGCGCGGGCCCGGCGCGACCAATGCTTCCATCGGTGTGCACACCGCGTTCCAGGACTCCACGCCGATGGTGCTGTTTGTCGGCGACGTGGCCAGCGAAACGCGTGACCGGGAAGCCTTTCAGGAGGTCAATTTCCTGAGTTTCTTCGGCCCTTCCACCGGTGGCATGGCCAAGCGCGTCGAGCGGATTGACGACGTTCGCCGCATTCCCGAATACGTGGCGCGCGCGTTTGCCACGGCGATGAATGGCCGCCCCGGCCCGGTGGTGTTGATCCTGCCGGAAGACATGTTGGCGGCCATCGTGCCTGGCAATGCTGCAGGCGAATTGCCGCAGCCGCTGCCGCGGGTTGAGGCGGTCCAGGCCTGGAGCGACCCGGGCTCGCTGCGCATCCTGCGCGAAATGCTGCTGGCGGCACAGCGCCCCTTTGTCATTGCGGGCGGTGGCGGCTGGACGCCGCAGTCGGCCCAGGCGCTGCAGCGTTTTGCCGAAAACTGGAAGTTGCCGGTGGGCAACGCCTTTCGTTTCCAGGACACGTTTGACAATTTCCACCCGCAGTACGCGGGTGACGTCGGTATCGGCATCAACCCGAGACTCGCCGCCAGGCTCAGGGACAGTGACCTCATTGTCGCCATCGGCCCGCGATTGGGCGAGATGACGACCAGTGGCTACAGCTGGCTGGCCGTGCCCAAGCCCAAGCAAAAGCTGGTGCACATCCATGCCAGCAGCGAGGAGTTGAACCGCGTTTATCAGGCGGATCTGGCCATCCAGGCAACGATGAATGCCGCCGCACGTTCGCTTGAGGTGTTGACGGCGCCGGTTTCGCTGCCATGGGAGAGCTGGACCGCGGCTTGCCATGCCGACTACGAATTCAACCTGGTGCCGCAGAAATTTGCCGGTCTGGAGGCTGACACGGCGCGGGGTGTGGTCGATATGCCCGCCATCGTCGCGACGCTTCAAAAACACCTGCCTGCTGACGCCATACACACCAATGGCGCCGGCAACTTCGCCAGCTGGGTGCATCGTTTCTACAGGCACCATGGTTTGGTGAAGGGCCACAAGACGCAGTTGGGGCCAACCAATGGCGCGATGGGTTATGGCGTGCCCGCTGGCATTGCCGCCGCCATCACCACCGGGCGCACGGTGTTGACCATGGCGGGAGATGGCGATTTTCTGATGAACGGCCAGGAGTTGGCCACGGCCGTGCAATACGGCGCCAAAACCATCATTGTGCTTTTGAACAACGACATGTACGGCACCATTCGCATGCACCAGGAGCGCGATTACCCGACCCACGTGGTGGGTACGGCGCTGGTCAATCCGGATTTTGTCGGCTTGGCGCGGGCCTATGGTTACGCCGGGGTGCGCATCACCAAGACCACCGAATTTGAAGCCGAGCTGCTGGCGGCGATGGCACGCAAAGAAGGCACGCTGATTGAGGTAATGCTTGACCCGGAAGTGATCACCACGCGCGGCACCCTCACGGCGATCCGGGAAAATGCGCAGAAGGCCCGGTGATTGCGGGCTGCGCTGCATCTGCACAGGCTGGAACTAACAAAACTTTACTTCACGGCTGTAAACGCAATCCGCTCCTGGCGCGTCAATAAGTGAACCACTTTGAAAGCGCCCCATGCATAAAATTCTCACCGCCGCATTGGTGGCACTTGCCGGCCTCGCCGGCCTCGCCACGCCAGCCATTGCGCAGACCCATGTTCGCGTGTCCATTGGCATCAATCAGCCGGGCGTTTATGGCCGTATCGACATCGGCAACTACCCGCAGCCCGTACTGGTGTACCCGCAGCCGGTGATCATCACGCAACCTGCAGTCGTGGTGCAACGCCAGCCGATCTACCTCTACGTGCCGCCAGGACACCAAAAACATTGGGGAAAACATTGTTACCGCTACAACGCCTGTGGCCAACCGGTTTATTTTGTGCAGGAACAGTGGGTGCGTGAGCGTTATGCCCACCAGCATCCGGGCTGGCGCGATGACCGGCATGGCGGTCGCGGCGGGTATGAGCGCGACGATGATCGCGATGGCGACCACGGCAAAGGCCACAAAAAGTCAAACCGCGGGCGGGACTGAGGGTGGCCCACTCGCGGCACGGTCGCGATAGCGTCAAGCCTTATCGTAATTTTATTTGTAAAATAGACAAATTTATTATTGAATAGGCCCTCTAGACATCACATTTATTTGCTATAAATAATATACCAAATCAATACATTTTAAGTTAGAAATAGCGTAAAAATATAACTTAAATGGGGTCTGGACTAAACCACTCACCGCCCAGGCTGTCGGACAGCGTCTCAGGATGTTGCTTGGCCCAGTTCATGAATTCAGCCTCAGCCATCGGCTTGCCGGTGTAATACCCTTGGCAAGCGTCGCACCCGGCGTCTTTGAGCAATTGCCACTCGGTTTGGGTTTCGACACCCTCCGCCACCGTTTCCAGACCCAGTTTTTTGGCCAGCGCGATGGTCGATTCCACCACCAGCCAGCGCGCCGTACCCGGGGTCACGCCGTCAATGAAGCTGCGGTCCAGCTTGAGCTCCTTGAACGGTGAACTCACCAACCGCTTCAAGGACGAAAAACCGGTACCGAAATCGTCCACCGAGAGGGTGAAGCCGGCCATGCGCAGGCGCGCGAGATTCTCCAGGCCCACCGCCAGATTGCTGTTGGCCACGCTCTCGGTGACTTCTATGGACAGGCGGGCCACGGGCAGGTTCAGGCGCGCGACGGTTTGCATCAGCCGCTCGGCCATGGTCGGCTGGTCCAGCCAGGTCGACGAGGCGTTGATGGCGATTCGCCCAGGCAGCCACGACGCTTCCAGCCAGCGCACGGCCCAAGCCGCGCTTTGGAGAATGGCCAGCGAGAACGGCTCTATCAGGGGCGAGGTTTCGATGGTCTTGATGAACGCCGACGGCAGCACGATTCCCCGGTGGGGATGGCGCCATCGTGCCAGCGCTTCCCCGCCTCTGAGCTTGCCATCGGCAAAGCCAAACTTGGGCTGCACGTAGGCTTCGAACTGCCCGCCCGCGATGCCCGCCGCAATGTCGTTGACGGAAAGTGCGGGCAAGCCGGAATCGGTGCCTGGCAGCAGGCGTGGCGGCTGCCGCAGGGCGGCCTCGAGGGCCGAGCGGGAGGCTGGTTTTTCAATCACCGCCACCAAATCGAGGCGCTGCTCGCGGGCCAGCCATTCCACCGCCAGCAGCAACTCGCGCTCGGCCGAGGACAAAACCACCACGCCTACTCCAGGGGCGAGCTGGCCAATCAGGCGCATCAACGCCAGGCCGTCCATGGTCGGCATGTCCAGGTCCGTGAAGACCATGTCAATCAGCGCGTCCTCAGCCAGCATGGCCAGTGCCTGTGCACCGTCTTCAGCCTCAACGACGCGCGGCACGCCGAGCGATTCGAGTGTGCGCACCAGCACCCGGCGCTGCAACGGATGGTCCTCCACCACCAGCACCATTTGCGGCAGTGGATGCGCTTGTTCCTTGTCGATCTCCAAATCCATCTCCTTGTCCAATCTTTGACTATTGCGGCTCGTGCCCGCCTGCGTTGATGATGCGGTCGTCCAGGCGCTCACATTCCTCGCGCAGGGGCGGCCAGGCGTCGGCAATGCGCTGCCAGTCGCCGGCCTGCGCGGCCTGCTCCAGCAACAGGGCGGCTTCGGCCAGCCGGGCCGAGCCGACCGTGCGGGCGGCGCCTTTGATGCGGTGCGCAGCGCGGCGCACTTCGCTGATCGAGACCGCCTGCACCGCCCGCGCCGCAGCCCGCAGGTCGTCCGCATTGGTTTTGCGAAATTCGTCGAGCAGTTCCCTTTGCAGGGCTTGGTCCCCTTGCGCCATGTCATTGAGCGCGCCGAAGTCG
>JANNYX010000179.1:0-4432 GCA_031410295.1 Rhodoferax sp. | reverse complement strand
GAGGCCGAGCGTTTGTTGAAGCTGTTGTTCGCCACGCCGGGCAAATGAGCCTTCCCGCTGCCGATGACGCCGGGGCGGATGGCGCAGCAAAATCAAGGAGGAGGCCGCAGGCCGGGGGACATTCGCGGAGTCATTCACCTCAGTGTCTTCGGCTACCCCAGTGTCATCGGCCACCCCGCAAGGTGGTGCAAATCGCGTTTACCCATAACCACCCGCGCCGTGCAATCACCCGCTCAAACCCGCTCGATGATGATCGCGGGCGCCATGCCACCCCCCGCGCACATCGTCACCAGGCCGCGCTTCAAATCACGCCGCTCCAGCTCGTCGAGCAGGGTGCCGATCAGCATGGAACCGGTGGCGCCAATCGGGTGGCCCAGGGCCATGGCGCCGCCGTTCACGTTGACCTTGCTGCGGTCCAGCTTCAAATCCCGGATGAACTTTTCCATCACCACGGCGAAGGCTTCGTTGATCTCCCACAGGTCGATGTCGTCCACCGTCAGCCCGGCCTTGGCCAGCACCTTGCGGGCGGCGGGCACCGGGGCGTTCAGCATGAGCGTGGGGGAGTCACCGACGTTCGCAAAAGCAACGATGCGCGCGCGCGGCTTCATGCCGTGTTTTTTGGCGTAGGTGGGCGACGCCAGCAAGAGTGCGCCTGCGCCGTCAACCACACCTGAGGAGTTGCCCGCGTGGTGCACGAAGTTGATGTCCAGCCCCGGGTGCTCCTGCAAAATCAGGCTGCGGTAGGTGTTGCCCTTGGCATCGAGCGGCATGTCGGCGAGTTGCGTGAAGGAGGGTTTAAGCCCGGCCAGGCCCTCTGCCGTGGTTTGCGGACGCGGGAATTCTTCTTTATCCAGCGCCAGGCTGCCGTCGGTCTTGTAAACCGGGATCAAGCTCTTCTTGAAATGGCCCCCTTTGATGGCAGCGTCGGCCCTCTGCTGGCTCTCCAAGGCAGCCGCGTCCAGGTCAGCGCGGCTGATACCCTCCAGCGTGGCGATGGCGTCGGCGCAGACGCCCTGGTGCGACTGCGGCACGTTGGCACGCAGCCGCAGGTTGCCGGCGTCCAGCATCAAAGGGCCGTCGTCGGCGGTGCGCCGGCCGGGCATGGACATCATCTCGGTGCCGCCGGCAATCATCAGGTCTTCCATGCCCGACATGATCGAGGCCGAGGCCAGGTTCACCGAGGTGATGCCCGAGCCGCAAAAGCGGTCGAGCGTCACGCCGCTGCTCTTGAAGTCATAACCCGCATCCAGCGCTGCCATGCGCCCAAGGTCGCAGGACTGGCCGCCGCGCTGCGAACTGGTGCCCCAGATGATGTCGTCAACCTCCGCAGTGTTGAGGTGGTTGCGCTCCTTGATTGCCTTGAGCACAGCCGCGCCCAGGTGCTGCGGGTGCATGTCCGCCAGCGCCCCCTTGCCGAATTTGCCAATGCCACGCGGGGTACGGACGGCGTCGATGATCAGGGCTTCAGTCATAGGAAACTCCATTAGTTCAAAGTTGAGGTCGGTGCGGATGGTTCTGGCTGATTTTGAACCAAAATGAAAACACCTCAATGTCCCGCACGGGTCAGAAAGAAATCACGCCATGCACCCCTTTCACCACGCCGCCGCCACACCCGACAAACCGGCCTACATCATGGCTGATACGGGAGAGACGGTCACCTACCGCCAGCTTGAAGACCGCTCCAACCAGGTCGCGCAGATGTTGCGGGCTTTTGGCCTGAAGCCGGGCGACCACATCGCCATCTTGCTGGAAAACCACCCGCGCTTTTTTGAAATCTGCTGGGGCGCGCAGCGTTCGGGCGTCATTTACACCGCCATCAGCACACGCCTGACTGTGGGTGAAGCGGTCTACATCGTGAAGGATTGCGCGGCGAAGGTGTTGATCACCTCCAAGGCGAACCAGGTGTTGGCGCGTTCACTGCTTGCCGAAACCCAGGGCCTCAAGGCGCGGCTGATGATCGACGGCGTGATCGATGGATTCACCGCCTACGAAGCCACGTTGGCGACCTACCCGGCGACGCGCATCAACGACGAAACCGCCGGCACCGACATGTTGTATTCCTCCGGCACCACCGGCCGCCCCAAAGGCGTGTTTGTGCCGCCGGAGTTTCCGCAGATTGACGCCAGCAATTCACTCATCGAGATCTGCAAAAACGTTTACGGCATCGGGCCAGGCAGCATTTACCTCTCGCCCGCGCCGCTGTACCACGCCGCGCCGCTGCGTTTCAACATGGTGTCGATGCGCCTGGGCGCCACCTGTGTCGTCATGCCGCATTTCGACCCGGAGGATTTTTTGCGCCTGGTCGAAAAACACCGCATCACCCACACCCAGACGGTGCCGACGATGTTCGTGCGCATGCTCAAACTCAGCCCCGCACAACGCGCTGTACATGATGTGTCGAGCCTCAAATTTGCCATCCACGCCGCTGCGCCCTGCCCGATCCCGATCAAGGAGCAAATGATCGACTGGTGGGGCAAGATCATCTGGGAGTATTACGCCGGCACCGAAGGCAATGGCATGACGCTGGTGCATTCTGGCGACTGGCTGACACACAAGGGCACCGTGGGAAAAGCCGTCGTCGGCAAACTGAAAATCTGCGACGAACTGGGCAACGAAGTGGCGACGGGCACGCCGGGCACGATCCACTTCGCCGATGGCAAGGCCTTCGAATACCACAACGACCCGGCCAAAACCGCTGAATCGAAAAACGCCCAGGGCTGGACGACGCTGGGCGACATCGGTTATGTCGATGCCGAAGGTTTTCTGTACCTGACCGACCGCAAGGCGCACATGATCATCTCGGGTGGCGTCAACATCTACCCGCAGGAGTCCGAGAACCTGCTCGTTACCCACCCCAAGGTGATGGACGTGGCCGTGATCGGCGTGCCCAACGAGGAGTTTGGCGAAGAAGTCAAAGCCGTGGTGCAGCCGCGCAACATGGCCGATGCCGGGCCTGCTTTGGCCGAAGAATTGATGGCCTTTTGCCGTGAACACCTCTCGCACATCAAGTGTCCGCGCTCGATTGACTTTGAGGCTGAATTGCCTAGGCATCCGACGGGGAAGCTGTACAAGCGATTGCTGCGGGACAAGTATTGGGCGGGGCGCGCGAGCAAGCTGGTTTGAGAATGCGCAGCCGCCAGGATCAGTTCACTCTGGATCCGGCTCATTCAACGCCGTCTCATAGTCTTGGCCACCGTAGAAAATGCCGATGATAGAGACCCGCTCGTCGCTCACGTCAAACGCAATGACGCAGCGCCCCTTGAAGTTGGTGATGCGCAATCCTGGGCGAATTTCGTCCCGCACAGCGCCTCGCAGGGGAAAGGTCTGCAAGGTTTCGCAATAGTTGATGATCGCATCGGTATATCGTTGAGCAATCAAATGCGAATTGGTTTCGGCAATGAAGCTGTACAAATCCTCAATTTGGCCCAGCGCTTCCGGCGTAAAGACCACCGGATAAACCTTGGCTGCCATCAAGCTTTGGCGCTGGCGGTTTGATTCAACGCAGCCAATCGCTTGCGAACCTGTGCTATTGGCACGGCCCTCGACGGATCAGCTTTGTGCGCATCGTAAGCCGGCGCGACTTGCGTCTGAAGCCAGTGCTCCATGGCGCGGTCACGCGCAATTAACACGCGCAGACCATCACGGATCACTTCGCTTTCAGTCGCGTAATCGCCCGACGCCACCTTGGACTTGACGAGCGTGGCCATTTCTGTGGGCAAAGTGATGCTGAACTGTTGTGTAGTGCGCATAGTAGTCGCTCATCGGTTGGATAGGATTAAATCATACACAATTTGCCGCTTGACCGGCTTTGGGCCGCAGCTCGGCCTGGACTGTCGCCTGATAACGCCAAGGCAAGGTCAAAATCAAATAGCTGTGGTGTCGATGGAGGCCGCCCGAACCCCCGCAGCGCCCCTTGCGCTCAACTTCCGCAGGCCCTTCGGGCGACCATCTGCAGTGCTCAACTTCAGGGCCGTCGCTCAAACTCGCCCTGCGGGCTCAGACAATCGCGACTCTGTCGGTCTGCTGCGCAGCCCCCAGACCCTGAAGTCTCCGCGCTTCGAGGCTGCGGCAGACGAGCGCCAGGGGCGATGCGGGGGTTCGGGCTATAGTGCCTTATCAAAAACACACCCAAATCACACAGTGTTTTCTCCGGGATAGTATGAGATTTACCTTCATGTATCGCGATGACTGGGATTTTCATTTTTTCGCTACAACGCATCCAAATTTCTAGAAGCTGTCTGCTGGTTTCCTCTGATGAGTCAATCGAACATTTCAAAGCTGCCGCGAACTCTTTGGCTCTCTAAAGCCGTTCTTTCGTAAGCGCGCGGCGAACCCCTCTTGACCACGCTCCAGCGACGGTGGTTTCCAGTCAGGCCGATGAGGCTGGCGCCTGCCAGCGATGCGGCAACAACTCGCCGATCCTGCTGTTGCG
>JANNYX010000178.1:0-14872 GCA_031410295.1 Rhodoferax sp. | reverse complement strand
CCCGATCTTGTGGGTGATGACGCGGGTTTTGCCCGAACCAGCCCCGGCGAGCACCAGGCAGGGTCCGTGCATGAAGTTGACGGCTTCCTGCTGGGCGGTGTTCAGGCCGGGGCCTGCGGTGGTCTGCAACATGTTGATTAGACTGGAGAAAATGCGGTTTTACGCATATTTGACGCCATGACGTTGAATAGGCACAAGCCGCCATTGTCGATGGCTCAGCCACAATCTCCCTATGCTGCAAATCCTTCTCGTCACCTTCCCCTTCTTTGCCCTGGTGCTGGCCGGTTTCATCGCGGGCAGGCGCGGCTGGTTGCCGCTGGAGGCGATTCCGGGGCTCAACGGCTTCGTGCTGTATTTCGCCTTGCCGTGCATGTTGTACCGCTTTGGCGCCGGCTTGCCAATTGCAGATTTGCTCGACGCCAGCGTGTTTCTGCCGTATTTGCTGTGCGCGCTGGTGATGGTCGGTTTCGCCATTGCCATCAGCTTCAACGCGCGCATCGGCTGGAAGGACGCGTCGCTCGGCGCCCTGGTGGCCGCGTTTCCGAACACAGGATTCATGGGGGTGCCACTGATTGTGGCGATTCTTGGCACTGCCGCAGCCGGGCCGGCCATCATCACCATCGCGGTTGACCTGATCATCACTTCGTCCTTGTGCATTGCTCTGTCCACGCTCGATAGCGCCGATGAACATGGCGCTTCAAAGGCCTTGAAGAATGCGCTCAAAGGCGTTGCGGTGAACCCGATGCCCTGGGCGATTCTGGCGGGCGCGGTCAGCTCCGCCCTGCATCTGGAACTGCCCATGCCGGCGTTGCAAACCCTGGGCATGCTGGCCGATGCCGCCTCGCCGGTGGCGCTCTTCACCATCGGCGCGGTGCTGGCGCGCTCGCAGATTCTCACCGAACGCGGCCACGCCGAACCCCTGAAGCTGGCAGACTACGTGCCGATGTCAGTGCTCAAGCTCATCGTGCACCCGTTGCTGGTGCTGGTGGTCGGCAGCGCCGTCATCCAGCTTGGCCTGCCCTTGAGCAAGTTCGCGCTGACGGTCATGGTGTTGGTGGCCGCTTTGCCCAGTGCCAGCAATGTGGCCATGCTGGCCGAAAAGTTTGAGGCTGACAGTGGCCGCATTGCCCGCATCATTCTGGTGACCACGGCAGCGTCTTTCGTGACGATTTCCGCGATCGTGGGTTTTCTCAAGTGACGCGAGGGTTGTTCAACGTTATGTGGCGGCGCTGTCCATTGGCGTCTCAACGCTGCTGTTCGACGACGGGGAAACGGCGCTCTGGGCGCGCCCTGGCGGCCACTTTTTAAAACATAACAAGAAAGTTGGCAATAGGCCGTCGAATATATTCAATAGTTTGCTACTAAATAAATAGCTAACCCAATGCGCACATCACGATGCCTTACAAACGCACGACGTCTTTCTTCTTCCACACCTGGCGGTAATAGGTTGTCTGCAAGGCCAGCATCGTCACAAAGGCGATCGGGTAGGCGGCCCAGATGCCGTTGATGCCATAACGGTTGCTCAGGAACCATGCCGTGGGAATTTGCACCAGCGCGATGCAAAAAACCGTGATCAGCGTCGGCCACAACACCGTGCCGCTGGCGCGCATCAGGCCCGAGAGCACCATCGACATGCCAAACACGATCAGGCTCCACAACATGATGTGCAAGAGCGTCTGCGCCAGCTCCAGCACCTGCGGGTCGGTGATGAAGAGGCCGATGATGCTGCGCGAAAACACATACCCCAAGAGTGCCAGCGTGCCGGTGAGCAGCAGGTTCATGGCGATGCCGGTCTGCGCGATTTTGCCCAGCAGGTGTTGGCGCCCGCCGCCGATGGCCTGCGCCCCGAGGATCGACGCCGTGATGGCAATCGAGATGGCCGGAAACTGCACGTAGGAGACGATCTGGTTCACCGCGCCATACGCCGCCGTGGCTTGCGAGCCATAACGGTTGACGAGAAACAGCACCGCCAGCTCGGACAGCGACATGGTGATGATCGTCAGCGCAGAGGGCAACCCGATTTTCAGCACCTTCTGCAAGATGGCGCGGTCAATGCGCAGGTGGCGGGCGAAAGCGGCGTCAGGAGCCAGCGGGCTCTTCGTGCGGCGCAAATGCCAGGCGGTCCACACCAGCGCCGTGACGAACGACACCACCGCCGCGTAGGCGCCACTGGCCACACCCAGCTGCGGCAAACCGCCCCATCCCCGGATCAACGCGGGGGTAAGCAGCAGGCCGACGCCGGTGGCGATCAGCAAAGTTTTGAACGGCGTTTTGGTGTCACCAACGCCACGCAACATCGAGGTGGCCAACAGGTAGACAAACAGCCCCGGCGCGGCCAGCAGCATCACCCGGGCATAACTGATGGAGCTGGGCAAAATGTCGGCCGGGGTGCCCATGGCAGTGAGCAGCGGGCGCGTGAAGGCGCCGCCAAACAGCGCCACGACGGCGCCGAAACACAGGCCCACCGTGAGTGTGGCGCCGGCAATGGCCTTCACGCGCTCGGGCTCCCTGGCGCCCCAGGCCTGGCCGATCAGCACCGCAGCGCCCGAGCCCAACCCGATCATGAAGGCCATCAGCATGAACAGCAGGGGGAAAAACGACGACACCGCTGCCAGGGCAGAGACGCCCAGCATCTGGCCGAGGTAAATGTTGTTGAGCGTGCCCGAGGCCGACTGCAACATGTTGCTGGCGATCATCGGCACCAGAAAGCCGAGGTACACCCGCCATAACTTGGGCGCGTTGCCTGGCGGCGGGATGTCGGGCGAGGTCATTGAAAGTTGAGAGATTGATTCGGGCGTTGCACCCGGCAAGCATCAAGTGGCGGGTTGCCGTCTGCGGAGCACGTTTTGAATTTCACACAAGAATATCACCATTAGGCCGTCGAATCCATTATACAGTGTGCTATTATAATAATAGCATCACAATTCAATCGACGCCAAGTTAATTCAAATCAACAAGGGGTCCACATCCACCGCCCAGCGGGTCAGCCCCTTGCCGTGGGGGCCCCGACGGGCCGTGTGCAGCACCCGGCGCCAGGCGGCGAGGAAGACCTGCAAGCGCGCCCGCGAAGCGCTTTCAATCAGCATCTGGGCGCGTTCCACATTGGCGACGCGCTGGATGCCCATCGGCACCGCCGGGTAAATCGTGACATGGGCGGTTTCAACCATCACCTGTGCAGCTTCACTGGCCGCGCGCAGGAAGCCCTGCGCCACCTCCTGCGTGCGCGCGTCGGCGCGGACCAGCGCCTGAAAGCTGAAGGGCGGCAAGCCGGCGTTTTGCCGCTCCTTGAGTTGCTGGTCGGCAAAAGCCGGAAAGTCGTGCCGCTTGAGCGCGTCAAAAAACGCGTGCTTGGGATAAAAGGTCTGGATCCACATCTCGCTGTGGCGGCTCAGGGCGGCATCGCGCCCGGCGCGGCCGGCGGCTTGCATCAAGAGGCCAAAGAGCCGCTCGGGCGCGCGGAAATCACTGGAGAACAGCGCGCCATCGGGGTTGACGGCGGCGACCAGGGTGATGCGGCGAAAGTCGTGGCCTTTGGCGATCATCTGGGTGCCGACCAACACGTCAACGTCACCGTCGTGGACTTTGGCCAACTGTTTTTCCAGCTCGCCCTTGGCCCGGGTGCTGTCGGCGTCGATGCGGGTTATGCGCAGGCGCTGGCTGGCGTCTGCGCCGATTGCCCCCGCCGCTGATTCGGCCGGGGGCCGGCGCACGTCGGCCAGCAACTCGGCCAGGTGTTCTTCCAGCCGCTCGGTGCCGCGCCCGACCGTGCTCAAGTCCACATTGCCGCATTCGGGGCAGGCGCGCGGCACCGGCGCGGTAAAACCGCAGTGGTGACAGCGGATGCTGCGGTCGATCTTGTGAAAGACGCGGTAGGCGCTGCAATGCGGGCAGTCGCTCTTCCAGTCGCAGGCGGTGCAGGCCAGCACCGGCGCATAACCGCGGCGGTTCAGGAAGAGCATGCTTTGTTCGCCGCGCGCCGCGCGCGCCTGGATGGCCTGCAGCAGCGGCGGTGAAATCACGGTTTTGGCCGGCTGGTGGTTCATGTCGACGCGCACCACTTTGGGCAACTGCGCGTCGTCGCCAATGCGGCTGGGCATCAGGAGGCGCTGGTAGCGGCCACCCAGCGCCGCAGCGCGGCTGTGGTGCCAGCTTTCCAGCGAGGGGGTGGCCGAGCCCAAAATCACCCGTGCGCCGTCTTGCCGCGCCCGCCACACCGACAGGTCACGTGCCGAATAGCGGGCGCCTTCGGTTTGTTTGTAACTCGGGTCGTGTTCTTCATCGACGACGATCAGTTTGAGATTCGGCATCGACGCAAAAATCGCCAGCCGGGTCCCCAGCACCACGCGAGCCCGCCCAATGTGCGCCGCCAGCCAGGCTTTTAGGCGCGCGGCCGGTGTCATGCCGCTGTGCAGGCAGACCAGCGCGCCGTCACCGTACAGGGGTGCAAAACGCGCGCGAAAACGTGCTTCAAGCTGTGGCGTGAGGTTGATCTCGGGCACCATCACCAAAACCTGCGCCTGCGGATTTTGCGCCAGCACCTGCTGCGCAGAACTCAGATAAACCTCGGTTTTGCCACTGCCGGTGGCGCCGAACAGCAGGAACGGGCCCGGGTTGATTTGAATTTGGGCGATGGCATCGGTTTGTTCGGTGGTGAGCGCCGGCTGCTCGCTGTCAACGGCTGATCCGTCCTTGCCAACGCGCGCTGTCGCTGTGGGGCGTTTGAGACGCCGCGCCAGTTGCGTGGCGTCCAGGTCACGCAATTGCGGCGGCAAGGCTGCCAAGGCCACCTCACCGGGCGAGCGTTGGTAATAGTTGGCGGCGAAGGTGACGAGTTGTTGCCAGTTTTCTGACAGCGGTGCAATGCCATTAAGCGCCCCGGCAATGGCGCGCAATTTCGCGGCGGCAACGGGGGTTGCGGCGACCTCGCCATCGTCTTGCACATTGGCCCACACCACTCCCAAGGTTTCGCGTTTGCCAAACGGCACCCGCACCAGCGTTCCGGCTGCAAGTGCCTGCTCACTCAAATAGGTCAACGGCCCGGCAATGGCGCTGTGCGCCGGGGTTTGGAGGAGGACAGACAGGCGGTGCGTCATGCGCGATGGGTGAAAACCCGAGTTAGGGCGGTGAGTTGACGTCCAGTTTCAGAGTCGGGCTTAAGTGCTTGATTTGAAACCGATTTAACGGTCTTTCAACCATACTGTGGATAACTTTGTTGATATCTGCAATGCTGACGCGTCGAAGCCTTATAGATCAAGGCTTTCACCGAATTGCCATCAAATCAAGCATCTTCATAAAACGTTTATAAATCAAGGGGTTGCAAAAGCTACTGGATTGATAGCAGGGTCAATTTCAAGTTTCATTGTTTCTCGCAGTGCAACAAAATTTTTGTGCATAAGTCAGTCCTGGCTGACTTGTATCGGACGAAAAACGTGCTAGTGATGGCAGTGCCGCCTATCGCGAATCGATCACAAGGCCGGGGCCTGGCGGGCGGCGCGGGAGAGCCGGTGCACTGCGTCCACCAAGGCCGCCACGTGGTCGGGGGGCGTGTACTGACTTATGCCATGCCCCAGGTTGAAAATGTGCGTCGGGCCGGTGGCCAGCGGCGCGTTGGCCGGCACCTGGAACGGCGCGCCAAAACTCGCCAACACCCGCGCCACCTCGGTTTCAATCTGCGAAGGCGAAGAAAACAACACATTCGGGTCGATATTGCCCTGCAACGCTTTGGCCGAACTGTTCACTGGGCCATTCACGTCTCCTCCCACCAAAGCGCGTGCTGCGCCCAGGTTCACGGTCCAGTCCAGCCCGAGCACTTCGCAGTCCAGCGCTGCCATGTCCTTGAGCCACAAACCGCCGCCCTTGGTGAAGACGATTCGCGGAATGCGGGTGCCGGTGGCGCTGCCGTCATGCGTTTTTCTCACCTGCGCCAACACCCGCGCGGTGTAGGCCAGGCTGAAGGTTTGAAATGCGCCATCGGCCAGTACCCCACCCCAGCTGTCAAAAATCATCACGGCCTGGGCGCCGGCGTTGATTTGGGCATTGAGGTAAGCCGCCACCGAATCGGCATTCACCTGGAGCATCCTGTGCATCAAATCGGGCCGCTGGTAGAGCATCGTTTTGACCAGGCGGTAGTCGTCTGAGCCTTTGCCTTCGACCATGTAACAGGCCAGCGTCCACGGGCTGCCGCTGAAACCAATCAAGGGCACGCGGCCATTGAGCGCCTTGCGGATCGAAGTGACGGCGTCAAACACATAGCGCAGTTTGGCCATGTCGGGGACCTGCAGTTTTGCAACCGCCGCCTCGTCGCGCACCGGGCAGGCGAAGCGTGGGCCTTCACCCTCGGCGAACGACAGGCCCAAACCCATGGCATCGGGCACCGTGAGGATGTCGCTGAACAAAATCGCCGCGTCCAGCGGGAAACGCTCAAGCGGCTGCAAAGTAACTTCGGTGGCGAAGCCGGTGTTGGTCGCCAGGCCCATGAAACTGCCGGCGCGAGCGCGCGTGGCCTTGTACTCAGGCAAATATCGCCCGGCCTGGCGCATCAGCCAGACCGGGGTGTGCGGCGTGGCCTGGCGCAGGCAGGCGCGGATGAAGCTGTCGTTTTGCAGGGGCGCGTAGGGCGAGGGAGAACTCATGCGCCGATTGTCGCAGTCTGCTTGCCGGGCCCGGCTGGGCGTTCCTGAAAGAGCGGACCCAGCTCAGCGGACCAAGCTCAGTGGACCAGGCTCAGCGAAGGCTCAGCGCGCCCGGCGCACTTCCAGAATTTCGAATTCCATCGCTTGCAGGTAAGTGGGTTCGTCTTTGGTCACCAAGTGCAGCAAAATTTTGGCGGCCTGTGCCAAAATAAGCCGGTTGAAGACCACCGCAGCGCCGACCAGGCCCAGACCCCAGAAGGGATGCCCCGCCACCGCCAGCGCCACACCGATGCCCGCCAGCGCCAGCGTTATGGGCAGGATCAACAGGCGGTGGCGCACAAATTTGCGGGCACGCTCGGGGTTGACGATCAGGCGGAAATGCCCGGCAGGCAGGCCGCGGCAAAACTCTGCGTGGGAAACCAGCAGGGCGTCGCCGTCGGCAGAGGCGTCCAGTGGTGCGGTGATTGTGTGGTCGCTCATGGTCAGGGCGGATTTTCGCCCAGTCGTTGACCTGGGCAGCCGAGATACCGGAGGAAAATGGTCGCCGCGCGGCAGCAATAAGACCGTTGACCCAGGCCCTCAGTTCAAACGGCGATGCTCCACCAACAAGCACCTGTTTTGCACCACGCGCAAACCAGCGGCGCGTGCCTTGGCCGCCGCTGCGGCATGTTCGATCCCCAGTTGCAGCCACAACCCTTTGGCGCCGATCGTGATGGCTTCTTCAACGACGGGCGGCACATCTTCGCTGCGCCGAAACACATCCACCAGGTCGATCTTCTGCGCCTTGGCGGCTTCGATCAGTGTGGGGTAGACCTTTTCACCCAGAATCTCCGACACTTGCGCGGCCGGGTTCACCGGGATGATGCGCCAGCCCTGGCGCTGCATGTACTCGGCCACTTCGTAACTGTCGCGGTGGGACTTGGGCGAGAGGCCGACCACCGCCACGGTGCGGTGGTGGTTGAGGATGTGTTTGACGTCTTCGGATTGATCCATGCGTTGCCGATCAAGCCGGCGAGCCGCTTTTGTATTTGACCGAGCAGCCATAAGGCGCGGTCACCGGTTTGCTCAGGGCTTTGCTGGCCAGCGCTTCATTGACGCCCTGGCGCACATAGTTGGTGGCGGACTTGATGCTGTCGGCGCTGTACGACGCGTTGCTGTCGATGCCGCCGGCGTAGATCAGCGTGCCTTTGGGATCAATCATGTACATGTGGGGTGTGGTGCGCGCGCCGTAGGCCTTGCCAACGCTGCCGTCTTCATCCATTAAGGTGGCGGTCGGCGCGGCCTTTTGTTGCGCCATCCAGCGGCCCAACTGCGCCGGCGCGAGGTAGTCAGGATGGGAGTCGGCGGTGGAGTTGACGGCCAGCCAAACCACGTTTTTGCCAGTGATTTCTTTTTGCAATGCCTGCATGTTGGCCGAGTCGTAATGCTTGCGCACATACGGGCACCCCGGGTTGTTCCATTCCAGCACCACGTGTTTGCCTTTGAAGTCGGCCAGTTTCACGGTTTTGCCAGACGTGTCGGACAGCGTGAACTCAGGCGCTTTCTGGCCTACAGCCGGCGTAGAAAGTGCAGGAAATGTTATAAATAAAGCGGCAAACAGCGCAGTTGACGCGGACCGCATTGGACAATGAAACATGGCAGCTCTCCCACGGGTAGAAGACGAAGCCGACATCCTAAACCGTCTGGGTCAATTTGTCCCAAAGCCGCCGCAAACCCCTCTGCCCGTTCTGCGGCGCCACCGTCAATCGCGGGCGGGATCCAGCGCGAAGCGCTTGATTTGCCCTTCAAGCGCAGCGAACTCGGCATCAGCCAACGCCACCAGCGGCGCGCGCACCCGCCGCCAGCCCGGCTGGCCGCTCTGGATGGCCATCACACCCTTGAAGGCAGCGGTCAATCCATACCCGCCCAATATCGCCAGCAACGCCAAGGTGCGCGCCATATCCCGGGTGGCGCCGGCGCCATCGTGCTCGGCCACCATTCTCGCGATCAGACGCGGCGTGATGTTGGCCATGCCACTGACGGCGCCCAGCGTGCCTTGGGCCGCCATCACCTGCAGGTCCGGCTCGTTGCCAACCCACACTTGCAGGGGCGGCATGAAGGCCTTTGCCAGGCCCAGCGACCATTCGCGTTGGCAGCCGCTGTCCTTGATGCCGAGGATGGTTTGCGGATAACGCTTCACCAGCGTTTCGATCACGTGGTGCGAGAGAGGCACGCCGCTGATTTGCGGGATGTGGTAGAGCACAATTCGCAAGCGCTCATCGGCCACCTTGTCGATCAACTGCACGTAGAAGTCGATGATGCCTTGGTCGGTCACACCCTTGAGGAAAAACGGCGGCAACAACAGCACGCCAAAACAGCCGGCTCGCACCGCGTGGCCGGTCAATGCGATGGCATCTGGCAACGCGGCAGCGCTGGTAGACACCAACATGCGCCCGGCCGGAATGCCCGCGGCAATCAAACCGTCGATCGCCGCCACGCGCTCTGCCACGCTGAAGGACGGCCCCTCGCCGGTGGTGCCAAACGGGGTGACGCCGCTGCAACCGGCCGCCAGCAGAGTGTTGCAATGGGCAGCGAACGCAGGAATGTCAATGTCCAGGCTGGCCGTGAGCGGCGTCAACAAGGCCGGCCAAATGCCGGCATACGGTGTGGACAAGGGGGTGGTCATCAATCAGCGCTCCAATGTGCACGGTGAAATTTGCCCGGTGAGATTGGCCAGGCCAAATGCTCAAGTCTAAAGCTTTGCCAACTCGGCCCGCACATCTTCGACACTGAGCAGTTCAGACAACAGCACCGGCGCTGCGCCCGGTTTGTAGACCACATACAGGGGCACGCCATTGCGGCCCAATTGACCCAAGGCGGCGGTGATCGCCGGGTCGCGGCGGGTCCAGTCGGCGCGCAGCAGCACCACTTTCTTGGCGTCGAAGTCGGCCAATACATCGGCGTGCCCGAGGGTGGTTTTCTTGTTGACCTGGCAGGTGACACACCAGGCGGCGGTGAAGTCGACAAACACCGGCTGACCGGACGCCAGCAGCTGGTCGACCCGGCCCGGCTCCCAGGTTTGCCAACGATCCCCCGCCGCCGCCAGCGCGCCGGCAGCCTGGGGCTTCAAGATAAACGGGCCAAAGGCCGACATCAAACCTGCAAACAATGCTATTGAAATCGCAGCAAACACGGTGCGGCTGCGCGTGCGCTGGCGGCCCGCAAGGGTGAGCGCCCAGATGGCGAAGGCCAGCGCCACCAAGAGCGCCAGCAATGCGCCCGCGCCGTCAATGCCGCTTTGTTGGCCAAGCACCCAGACCAGCCAGACCACGGTGGCGAACATCGGGAAGGCCATCAATTTGCGCAAAGTGTCCATCCAGGCGCCGGGACGGGGCAGGGCGCGCGCGACGGCCGGCACACACGCGGCCAACACGAAGGGAATGGCCATGCCGACACCCAGCGCGGCGAAGATCAGCAGCGCCTCGTGCGCCGGCAATCCGATGGCCAGACCGAGCGAGGCGCCCATGAAAGGCGCGGTGCAGGGCGAGGCGATGGCGACCGCCAGCACGCCGGAGAAAAACGCGTTCAAGGTCGGGTTGCGGGCCTGCGCCGTGGCCAGGCCGGAAGGCAGGAACATGCCAAACTCAAACAGGCCCGCAAGGTTCAGGCCGATGGTGGTGAACAACACCGCCAGAGTGGCCACGACCGCCGGCGACTGCAATTGAAAGCCCCAGCCAAGCTGCTCACCGGCGCTGCGCAGGGCCAGCATCAAGCCGCCCAAGGCGACAAAAGACAGCACCACACCCACCGAATACGCGATCGCGCTGATGCGGTGGCTGCGCAGGTCATTTGCATTTTTTGCGAACCCCATGACCTTGATGGCCAGCACCGGAAACACGCACGGCATCAGGTTGAGGATCAGGCCGCCGAGCAATGCGCCCAGCAACGCGGCGATCAACCCGATGGGCGGCGCCGAAGCTGGCGGAATTGACGCGGCAGCATTGGCTTTCAGGGCCGCTTCAAGCGCGGGCGGCACCTGGGCCACAGCGGCCAGTTGCGGCCAGGCGCCCGTGACCTTCAGTTCAGCGCGGTAACTTTGCCGTGCCCCATCAACGTCCGCCGCCAACACCAGTGGCACCAGAGCCGGGCTGTTGCTGCGCTGGCTTGACAGTGGCACGCTGGCGCGCCACACGGCACCCTGCCACTCCTGCGTGCCAGCGGCGCCGGTTTCAATCACCTCGGCAGTCTCGGGGAAAAAGTCCAGGGTCTTGCCGCGCCAGGCCACGGGCAGACCCTGCACTTCAAACTGCAGCGCATTGTTTTGCAGCAATCCGCGGCTCTGGGGCGTGCCCGCCGCCTCCAGGCTGGTCAGCAGAGCGCGCGGCGCCGCCTTGAATGCCGCGTCAAACGCCGCGCCGTTGACCGCCGTGGAACTGTTGACAGGGATTTTCAGCGCAAATTCACCCTCCTGCGGGATGCACTCCTTTTTGCACACCAGCCAGGCCGCCTTGAGTTTGACCACCATATCGTTGGACAGGAAGGACGGTTTGAACGTGCTGGAAATTGTCAGCGGCACCGGCAGCAACACGGTGTTTTCGTAGCCGTAATTGGCCAGGCTGCCAATCGGAATCTTCTTCGGCGCGGGCCAGGCGATCTCGCCGGCGGTCACGCCTTCGGGCAAGGTCCAGGCAAGCGACGTTGCCTGACCGGAGTCGCCCGAGTTCTTCCAATAAGTGTGCCACTCGGGCTGGTGGATGAGCTGCAGGCCAAGCCACACCGTTTTGCCCGGGCCAGCGCCCTGGGGCGCATGCGCCATCAGTTCGGCACGCACCTGCTCGGTGACAACCATGGCGCTGGCGCTGCCTTGGGCCTGTGACATGGGCAACACCGCACTGGCGGTCAAAAAGAAAGCAAGAGCGAGGTGTTTGAAAAAAATGCGGCGCAGGGTCATCGGCAAGGGCTGGGTGGATTGACATTATCGGAGCGTGGCGCCTTGCATAAAGTTCCACCCACCTGGCCAGGACCCGTCCCCGGAGAGTTTTGCAAAACACATAAGAAATAAGCCTTAAGGCCGCCTAATAATAAGGATAGTGTGCTATATAAAACATAGCATTCGATAATTCACCCCATGCCCTCCATCGCGGCCCCGCACACTCTGGCGCAGATCGTCCTGTGCACGCTCAACGCAAAATACATCCACGCCTCGCTTGGCCTGCGTTATTTGCTGGCGAACATGGGTGTGCTGCGCGGCGAGACGGCGTTGCGTGAATTCACCATCGCCCGCAAGCCGCAGGAAGTGGCTGATGAACTGCTGGCGATGAACCCGCGGGTGATCGGCTTTGGCGTCTACATCTGGAACGTGACGCAAACCTGCGCGGTGGTGCGCCTGCTCAAACAACAGCGGCCGGATATCAAGATTGTTCTGGGCGGCCCCGAAGTCAGCCACGAGGTGGCGGAGCAGGCCGCCACGCCGCAGTCCATCGTGAACCTGGCCGACCACGTCATCACCGGCTGGGGCGATGTGAGTTTCCCCAAACTTTGTCGAGCGCTCCTATATGGCCCACAACCACTGATGAAAATCATCGCGGGGGAACAACCGCCGCTGGATCAGATTGCGTTGCCCTACACCGAATATTCAGAAGTTGACCTGGCCCACCGTGTCTTGTACGTGGAAGCCTCGCGTGGCTGCCCGTTTAAGTGCGAGTTCTGCCTGAGTTCACTTGACAAAACTGCCTGGGCGTTTGATCTGGAACGATTCCTCGCCGAACTCGACACTCTCTACCAACGCGGCGCGCGCACGTTCAAGTTTGTCGACCGCACGTTCAATTTGAAGATCGACGCGTCGATTCGCATCTTGCAGTTTTTTCTGGACAAACTCGCAAAGACCGAGGAGAAAGGCAACCTTTTCGTTCATTTCGAAGTCATCCCCGACCACTTGCCCGACAAACTGAAAGAGAAGATTGCCGAGTTCCCGCCCGGCGTGTTGCAGTTTGAAATCGGCATCCAGAGTTTCAACGTCGAGGTGCAGCAGCGCATTTCGCGCCGGCAAGACAACGTCAAGACCGCTGCCAATATTTCGTGGCTGGTGGACCACTCGAACGCCCATTTGCACGCCGATTTGATCTTCGGCTTGCCGGGGGAATCGCTGCAAAGTTTTGCCGAAGGTTTTGACCGGCTGTACGCGCTTAAACCGCATGAAATTCAGCTCGGCATTTTGAAACGTCTGCGCGGCACGCCGATTGCGCGGCACACGGTGGAACATGGCATGGTGTATGGCGCTGCGCCGCCCTATGCGGTGCAACAAACGTTGCTGATCAGCGTGCAAGAGATGCAGCGCTTCACGCGCCTCGCGCGGTATTGGGACTTGATCGCCAACTCGGGGCGGTTCGCGCAGACATTGACGCAGCTGTTGTCTGTGTCACACCATTCCTACTCGCCGTTTCATGCATTTCTTGATCTGTCCGATTGGCTTTGGCACCACACACAAACCACTGGGCATTTGACACCTGAGGTGCTGGTAGATGCGCTGTTTGACTACCTCACCACAGAAGCCGGGGTGGACGCCATGCAGGCGCGTGAATGGTTGCTCGCTGACTACCTAAAGAGCGGCGCAAGAGCCAGTCCGAGCGCGCTCAAAGATGTCTTGCCCCGTCAGGCGCTGCCGCTGGCCAAAGCACCGCGCCCACTGGCCGCACGGCAGCAACGGCATGACGCGGCGCAAGTCGCGACTCCTTCCTCGTGACTATTGAGATTTTCAAAATCCAGGAGAGCGCGTTCAGGCGTGGTTGAGCCGGTAAGGCCGACGTGGTTGGCTACGCGAATGTCCCCCGCAGTGGCCTTCGCCGACTGCTCCGCCTTTATTTCGCTACGCCACCCACCCCGACCTCACCGGCAATAACGGCGATGCTTCTGCAACGGTTGAACATCCCGCACCTCCACCCGGATCAGGTCGATGGGGCGCTCGGCGCAGCGGCATAAAGAAGGAGCTGGCGGCTCCAGGCCGCCGCGGGTGACAGCCGCGGAGCTGAGTGCCCCGTCGGCCTGATCTACCACCAGCGGTAACCCCAACACAGCACTTTTTAGCGCCCCGGCTTCGGCAACGGCAACGCCGTCTTGTACCGCACCTGCTTGAGCGCAAAACTGGAGCGGATTTTTTCAATGCCGGGGATCGGGCTCAACTGCTCGAGGATGAATTTCTCCAGCGCGCCAATGTCGGCCACCGCCACGCGTATCAAATAATCCGAGTCACCCGTCATCAGGTAACACTCCATCACCTCGTCGTGTTCGGCCACGCGTTTCTCGAAGCGGGCCAGCGCCTCCTTGCTTTGTGACTTCAGGCTGATGGAGATGAACACGTTGAGCCCCAGGCCCAGTTTGCTGGCATTGGCGATGGCCACGTAGCGGTCGATCACCCCTGTGGCTTCCAGCGCCTTGACACGCGCAAGACAAGGCGAGGGGCTCAAAAAAACGCGCTTGGCGAGCTCCACATTCGACAAGGCGCCGTTTTGCTGCAATTCATCGAGAATCCGAAGATCGGTGGTATCCAGGTTGTTCATGCTTCATATTTTATAAAGCCGAGCAATTCATGCTGCAATTCAACCGAATAGAGCCGTTTTCAGCACCACATGTTGCGCCAAATTTTGTACAGTGAAGGCACTGAAATGGAAACCCCGATCATGAACGCCTCAGTTTTGCACATCCTTTTGTCACCCTCGACCGCCAGCACCGCCCTGGCTGATGTTGATCCGCAGGAGACCGACGCCGACCCACAGGAAACCGCCGAGTGGCGCGATGCTTTCCAGGCTCTGGTCGCCACCCAAGGCCCCGCGCGCGCGCGTTTCGTGCTGGACGAGTTGGCCCGCCTGGCGCGGCAACACCGCACCGGCTGGCAGCCGGACCTGAACACGCCTTACGTCAACACCATCGCGGTTGACCAGCAGTCGGCCTTCCCCGGCGACCTGGCGATCGAGGAACGCCTGGCCTCGCTCATGCGCTGGAACGCATTGGCGATGGTGGTGCGCGCCAACCAGGCCGATCTGGGCGGCTCCAGCGAACTCGGTGGCCACATTGCGAGTTACGCCAGCGCGGCGGATTTGTTTGAAGTCGGTTTCAATCATTTTTTTCGAGCGCGCAATACTGGCGAAGGCACTGGGCAATTTCCCGCCGACATTCACGGTGGTGATTTGGTTTTTCTGCAGCCCCACAGCTCCCCCGGCGTCTACGCGCGCGCCTTTCTGGAAGGGCGATTGACAGAACAAGAC
>JANNYX010000177.1:0-7192 GCA_031410295.1 Rhodoferax sp. | reverse complement strand
CCGCTGTCGAGCCCCAACACGCCAGCCTTCAAAGGTCTCGACACGTTCAAGGGCCCGGTGTTTCACACGGCGAAGTGGCCCAAAGCGCCGGTGGATTTCGGCGGCCAGCGGGTGGCCGTGATCGGCACCGGCTCCTCGGGCGTCCAGGCGATTCCACACCTGGCCCAACAAGCCGCAGCGCTCACGGTATTCCAGCGCACAGCGGCTTACGCTGCGCCAGCGCACAACGGCCCGCTCGACCCGGCGCTGGAGGCGCAGGTCAAGTCCGACTACACCGGGTTTCGCGCCCGCAACCTCGCGATGCAAGGCGGTTTTGGCTCACTCTTTCCGCCCAACATGGTGTCGGCACTTTCTGTGAGCCCGGCCGAGCGCGAGGCCGAGTTCGAGCGGCGCTGGCAGGTCGGCGGTTTCTCCTTGCTGGCGGCTTTCAGCGACCTTCTGCGCCGGCCCGCCGCCAACGCCCTGGCGGCCGAATTCGTGCGCGGCAAGATCCGCGGCATCGTCAAAGACCCTGCAACGGCGCGCCTGCTCTCGCCCAGCCATACGCTGGGCTGCAAACGCCTGTGTGTCGACAGCGGGTATTACGCCACCTACAACCGCCCCAACGTGAAACTGGTGGACATCAGCCAACAGCCGATAGACGAGATCACGCCCACTGGATTGCGCACTGGCGGCGTCGATTACGCGTTTGACGCCCTCGTGCTGGCCACCGGATTCGATGCCATGACCGGCACCCTGATGCGGCTGGAACTCACCGGGCGCGACGGTCTGCGCATTCAGGACAAATGGCGCGCCGGGCCGCTCAACTACCTGGGTCTGATGACGCAGGGCTTCCCCAACCTGTTCAACGTGGCCGGGCCGGGCAGCACCTCGGCCTTCACCAATGTCATGGTGTCGATCGAACACCACGTCAACTGGATTGGCGACTGCATCGCCTGGCTCGACGCCAATGGCCATGCCACCATTGAACCCACGCCCGAGGCCGAGGCCGCCTGGGTGGCGCATGTCAACACGGTGGCAGAAGGCACGGTGATGTTGTCCTGCAACTCCTGGTACCTGGGCGCCAACATCCCCGGCAAAGCGCGCATGTTCATGCCGCTGGTGGGGTTCCCGCCCTATGCGCAGAAATGTGCCGAGGTGGCCCAAAGCGGTTACAGCGGCTTTGCGTTGGCCTGAATCGCGCAACTTCAATCCACCGGAACTTCGCCATGACTTTTACTTCCCCCTCTAACGCCGCCAAGCCCCCATCTGCTACCGGCAACACCCTGTACTGGTCGTCCGGCTCATGCTCTATGGCCTCGCACTTCGCGCTGGAACACGCGGGCGCCGACTACACCGGCATACGCATCGATTTTTCGCGCCAAGAGCAGCGCACACCAGACTACTTGCGGCTGAATCCGAAAGGCCGTGTGCCAGTGCTGGTCACGCCTAAAGGCGTGCTCACGGAGACGCCGGCCATCCTGCTCTACATTGCCCAGTTGCACCCCGCCGCCGGGCTGGCGCCGCTGGACGAGCCGTTTGACCTGGCCCGCATGAACGCCTTCAACAGTTACCTGTGTTCCACCGTGCACGTGCACCATGCGCACCGTGTGCGTGGCGAGCGCTGGAGCGACGACGCCCAGGTGGTGCAGAACCTGAAGCTGAAGGTGAAGCAGAACATGGCCGACAGTTTTGCCTACATCGAGCGCGATTACCTGCATGGGCCCTGGGTGCTCGGAAACCATTTCAGCACCAGTGACCTGTATCTCTTCACCCTGGCCACCTGGCTCGCCGGCGATGGTGTTGACGTGGCGACCTTGCCCAAGTTGGCGGACCACATGCGCCGCGTGGCAGCCCTGCCGTCGGTGGTCAAGGTTGTAGCGCTGCATTCAACCGCCGCTTGAGGGCGCCTTGCCGATTTGACGGTTCCGCTGCATGACCCCGGCAGCGCCCCCACCCCCACCGGCAGGCGCCGGTTCAAACCCGGTGCTGCTGGCGCTGGCGCTGTCGATGGGCGCGGCGGTGTCGCTGGGCATCGCGCGTTTTGCCTACGGCCTTCTGTTGCCGCCGATGCGCGACGACCTGGGCTGGTCATATTTGCTGGCGGGTTCGATGAACACCGCCAACGCGCTGGGGTACCTGTTGGGCGCTCTGGCCTTGCCGCGCTTGTTGACACGTTTTGAGGCAACCCAGCTGCTGTTGTGCGGCGCCGTTCTGGCGAGCCTCTTCATGGCCTTCACCGGCTTCTTTACCGATGCGGCGCCTTTGTTGCTACAGCGCCTGCTGGCTGGTGTGGCCAGCGCCTTGGTTTTTGCCACGGGTGGCTTGCTGGCGGCGCGCCTGGCCGTGCTGGCGCCGGAAAAAAGCGGATTTTTAATCGGCCTTTATTACGGTGGCACCGGTTTTGGCATTGTTCTGTCTGCCCTGCTGGTGCCAGCGGTGTTGCAAGCCGCGGCGGGGCAGGCGCCGGGCGCTGCCTTTGCCGGCTGGGCCTGGGCCTGGTGGGCGCTTTCTATGGGTTGCGTCGCAGGGACGCTGATCCTGCTTTGGCCGGTGCGGGTGCTGGCCGGGCATGCCAAAATTGCCGCGGCTGAAACCAGGGCAGCCGCCCGTGGCCACGACGTCGCAGGCGCCGCCGCCAGAGCGCAGCGCCAGTCAAACGCCAGCCGTGGCTTTCGCTGGCGCGACTTTCGCTTTGCCCTGGCCAGTTATTTCCTGTTTGGTGTGGGCTACATCGGCTACATGACTTTTGTGATCGCGCTGATCCGCCAGCAGGGCGCGAGTCCGCAACAGGTCACACTGTTTTACAGCCTGCTGGGTGTGGCGGTGGTGCTCTCGGCGCGGCTGTGGGCCGGTTTGCTGGACCGTTTCAAAGGCGGCCAGACGCTGGCGATTTTGAGCGGATTGCTCGCCATTGCCACGCTGATGCCAGCGCTTACAGACGTGCAGAGCGTCTTGCTGGCTTCTGGCATTCTGTTTGGTGCGGTTTTTTTGTCGCTGGTGGCGTCGACCACGGCCTTGGTGAAACACAATCTGCCAGCGCCGGCTTGGGCCGCTGGCATCAGCAGTTTCACGGGGGTGTTTGCCGCCGGGCAGATCGTCGGGCCGACGCTGGCCGGCTGGATTTCAGACGGCCCGGGTGGCCTGGAGCGCGGCCTGATTTTCTCGGCTGGCGCCTTGGGTTTGGGTGCCCTGTTGGCTTGGCGGCAGCGGGCGCTGGGAACCCCCAAGTTGAGTGGGGGTCCGCACGCTCGCTAAAGGCCGAATCCGTACACCAGCCTTGGGCCGGGGGCAAATCCAAAGGTGCCACTGCCCCAGAACACCATGCCTTCGACGATGGATGGCCCGGCATTACATGCGCCGGTACCGGCAAACGACCACAGTGGTGCGCCGGTTCTGGCGTTCAGTGCGTACATCCTGCCGGCTCCAGGTTCGAGATTGCAGCCGAACACGACGTCATTGGCGACACTCACTGCGGCTTCCGCCCGGCTGCCCAAAGGGTCCTTGGTTTCCCAGAGGATGGAGCCGTTTTTGGGGTTGAGCGCGGCCCAGCCCCCCGAGGTAGTGCTGCTGCCGTCCTTGAGGGTCCACACGCCCGGGTTGGTGGCAGCGCCGGTCAGGCCGCTGTTGGCCACAGCCACGTAAATGCGCTTGTCATCAGTGGCGGAACCCCATTGCAGGCCACCCGTCAGGCCGCCCGGCCCGATCTGGGTGACCCAGGCCAGCGCGCCGGTTTTGGCATTGAAGGCCCAGAACTTGCCGCTTTTTTGCCCGGCCCCGACCAGTTTCACTTGGCCGTTGTCGTCTTCATCGTCTCCATCGTCACGGTCGCCGCCACGCCCCTGGGCGTTGTCACGGTTTGGCCCGCCGAACAACATCGGACCCTGGGCAAAATCCCAATCCGGGCCTTTGGGGTTGGGGCAGTTGTCATTGGGGGGCAGCACAAACACGCCCGGTACGTTCAGGCCGCAACCGACATTCCAGTTGTCATACGGCAGGCCGCGCGCGCCCCATTTGATGGCGCCAGTCGTCAGGTCGAGCGCGATGATCGAGTCGAAGTGGTTGTCCGGGCTCATGCAGGCCGCAGGGCTACCGCCTGCATTCAGGCAGTTGATTGCCGCATCGGGTATCCAGTAGTTGTTGCCGGTGGCCATGTAGGCCAGGTTGCGTTTCAGGTCAACGGCGCCGGTGCTGCCCCATACGGCGCCGCCGTAATACCCGGGCGGCACGGTGTAAGTCTTCCACTTGATGGCGCCGGTGTTGACGTCCAGCGCCACCATGCTGCCGCGGAAGTTCCATTGCCAGAACGCCTTGGGCGCGAACCCGGCAACCAACTCCTCATTGGAGGCAATGCCGACCAGCGCCGTGCCCTGGGCAACCACCGCTGAATGCGTCACGTAAGACATGGCCGTGGTGTCAACCACGGTCGTCCACAGCGCCGCGCCGGTGTGTTTGTTCACCGCGAAAACTCGGGCCGATTGCGGTGCCGGCTGTCCGAACACCTACAGGAACTTGCCGCTTTGATTGCCTAGGATCAATGCATCGCCTGCAATGGCCGGTGTGGCGCGTGCGAAGTCGCCCGCGATGCCGGTGTAAGCTGCGACCGGGTTTTTCCAGACCACGGCCCCCGTTGTCTTGTTGACTTTGTAGAGAAAACCTGCCGAGTCAGGGAAATAGTGGTATTGCCCCTCGACCGCCGGGTTGGCCGTCACGTCACCGCTGGTCGCAACCGTCCATTTGAGGGACAGGCCTGCTACCGTTCTGCTGCTGATCTTGGTCTCTTCGGCCTGGTAGCGCGAAATATTGAAATCCTTGCCAGCGCTGGGCCAACCCGAATCTCCGAACGCCGCCGCACTTGCCAGAAGGTACACCGTGAACAAGCCAGACTGAAAGATCGCTCTTTTCTTCGTCATGAGACTCTCCTGGGTGGGTGGGTTTTAAGGCGCCTGGTCAAGTTACGCCTCTTCGCATGAAGTTACAAGTCCAAAAGCAGCCGTGCTTGGCGCATTACAGGGAGTACAAACGCATGGGTGAGATGGCGGTGTCCAGGCTTTCGCGCAGGCGCTGTGTATGAAAAAATAGAGTCGAGAAAATGTTTGTACAAATTTTGCCGATAAAGGCCGACATAAAATATCAATTTATAGCTATTTATTAGGTAGCTAAAAGTTACTTAAAATATATAAAAAATAAATACAAATGGAAAATCAACGGATTACGGAGGCTTAAAATCACCCTATACTGCCAGCCCAAATCATCTTAAATCGCCCGAATCAAACAGGCCGCGTCAAACCAGCCGTGTAGGCCGTCCAGGCTCCTAGGACAGCGCCCTTTTCAGCGCACGGATCTTTTGCCACAACACCGCCTTGGGCAACGCCATCGCCATCACCTGCATGCAGCGCTCCAGGCGTCCTTGGCGGCTTTGAATGGCATCGATGGCCTTTTGGAGGTCTCGCAGAATGGCGGCTCCGTAGGCTGTTTCAGCGTTGGCAACCGCTTGGCGCAGCAATGCCAGCGTCGGCGCCATCATAGCCAGGTCAATCAGGTCGCGGCTGAACACGCCGTCGTCATTGCCGCGGTCAGAGTTGGCCAGCAGTTTGCTGGTTGCCATATCGCGAGGGGTCAGTGCGGCGATGCCGCAGATGTGATCGCCAGGCGCGGGCGCGGCCAGCTCGATCCGCCCTTCAAGGATGATTTCCAATTTGATGGGTTGCCCGTCGACCGACACTGCCGTGCGAATGCCATATTGATCAGCTCGAACGTCGCGCGCTTGGTTCACTGCCGACGCGCCTGGTTTGAAGATGGCCATGATGCCGGTTGGCCCGGTCAACAATTGGCGCAGCGCGCGGTAGCTGGTGACATCGGATACCAAAAAGTCGATGTCCACTGATTCTCGATACTCGCCATAACGCAGGGCAATTGCCGTGCCGCCGCCAAAGAGGCAATTGTTTTCTTGCAGCAGGGGGCCATTCAATGCCCGCAGTACCTGGGCAATGCGTTGGTGGTGTGGGCGTTGGAATGTGGAGTCAAGCATGGGGTAGCCAGTCTCTGGAGCCATCGCCCAGCGCAACGCGTAACGCGTCAATCAACATGCGCTCCGGTGGCTCCAGCGCCTGCGTATCCAGATGTCGCGCGTTGCGCTCGTAGATGCTCAGGGCTTCAGCGGGTGTCAATTCACCGGTGCCGTGAACCTGCCAAGCAAGCTGTTTGAGCTGCGGGTAATCTGCCAGCCGCACGCGGGCTGGAATCCAGAGGGGCGGATGTGCAATGGGCTCAGCCGCCACGTCTTTCGGCACCGTCACATGCAATTCCAGCCCCAAAGCGGCCAGCGCGTTCATGTAGGCCCCGATGGTGACGGACGGTTCGCCGTGCTCGATGCGATACAACGTCACACGCGAGATGCCGCAAGCCTCAGCGGCAACGGTGGAATTGATTTTCAGCGCCTTGCGTTGGGCGCGAATTTGGAGGCCGATGGCGGCGAGTTTTTGCGCAGCCGCGTCGGTGGCAGTTTCGATTTTTGAAGGCATTTGGTTCCCATTATGTGCATTTGGTAATAAATGTCAATAATGAGAATCAAATTCAGCGATGGCCACAATACTGCTTGCTGGGTTTGCGTCCAAGTTGTCGGTGCGTTACCCCTTACCGCGCTGCGCTTGCTTTATACGCGTTAACTTAGCCGTCCTTCAACAAATTTGTGCAAGACACTTGCCACCAAGGTTTGGTAGGGGATGCCATCCGCCAAGGCGCGTTTCTGCAGGCCGCGCAGGTCTTTGGATGAAATGCGGATGTTAAGTCGCGCGTCTTTGCGGAACGTCGCCTCGGCGTATTCACGGTGCCGCGCCACTAACGCAACCGTGTCTGCAACGCTCGTCGTTTTGCCCGCTTCGTAGGCGGTTTCGACAAATGGAACCAGATATACGTAGTCTGCAATTTCAATGGCGTAGATCATTTGGCCTGGATACTGCGGTTGATTGGGATGGTCAACCACTTCCAGCACGCAGCCGGCTTCAATGGAAAAGTCCACGTCCTCAAAACCAATACCTCGCGTCAGTTTGAGCAGTTCGTTTTTCTCGGGGTTCCAGGCGGATGCCTTCTCGCCTAATTTATGGCACACAATTCAGTTTTGCGTCGCGCGCCGGGCGGGCCTGAAGCACCGCACCGCGTCTGAGGCTCAACTGCCGCAGGCCCTGAACTTCACGTTATGGGCGACCATCTC
>JANNYX010000176.1:0-2099 GCA_031410295.1 Rhodoferax sp. | reverse complement strand
AGCTCAGGGCCGATGCCGGCAGGGTCGCCGGTGAACAGGGCGATGGTGGGCAGGGTCATGGTCTTACGGATTTCAGGGTGGTCGCTTGGCCAAAATTTTAGTATGACAGCAGGCGACTCAGCGACGAAGCGACAAAAATGGGGAACAGATGAACTGACTAAATCGCGCTGGGCCGCCAATCAACCCGAAAGCGCCACCACGACGGCAGACGCATCAAACCCGGCCACGGCGTCGCTGCTAACCTTCAACACGACACCCGGCGCGGTGAAACCGAGCACTTGCAGCCCAGACGGCAGGGTGAGGGCGACTTCACCGCCGTTTGCCGAGCGTGACGCACGACTGACACGGCCAGCCAACAGGTTGCGTCCCACCAATGGCCTCAGGGTCGAAGCCATCACGATGGCTGTTGCCTTGCACAAGGCCAGCACGGACAGTCCGGGCCTGAGGCCCAACAATTGCGCGCTCTCCCGGGTGATGCGCGAAGCGATGCGGGAGCCGTCGCTCAGTACCATTTCAATGCGCATCGCACCGGCGTCAGTGATGACCTTGTGCACCGTGCACGGCAACTGGTTGCGCATGCTGGTGCGCAAGGCGAGGGCAGCGAGGTTGGGCATCCGGCCAGCGGCGCCAGCATTGGCGTTGATTTGCTGCAAGACATGAACCCGCGCACGGTTCATTTTTTGGGCCGCCTCCAGCAGGCTTGCACCCGCTGGCGTGAGGCGCGCGCCACCACCACCGGCACCGCCGACCAAGCGCTCAACCAGCGGCACGCCGGCCAGGTTGGAGAGTGTGTCGATGGCCTGCCAGGCGGCCTTGTAACTGACGCCGGCGCCGCGCGCCGCTTCGGAAATCGACCCCACCACGCCGATGCGCCGCAGGATATCGATGCGTTTGTCGGCAGACTCCTGCCCCAGCGCCTCAGACAGGCGCATCTTCGAAGCCGGTACTTTCGCTGCTTTGTTCATGCACGGATTTTCACCCAACGCGCTCCTGTAGACCGGCCTGTTGCAGCCATTGTCCGCTTCTGGATATACTTCGCTATTCAAAAATGGAATAGCGGTAGTACATGCATTTCAGGACTGTCAGGTTTGGGCGGATGTTGGCTGGGGCCTTGGGATCGATGCTTGGCGCGTGCGTTTGTGCCGCAGAGGTCAGCGTCGCTGTGGCGGCCAATTTCACCGCACCCATGCAAAAGATTGCTCTGGCCTTTGAGCAGGAATCTGGCCACAAGGCCATTTTGGCCTTTGGATCAACCGGCAACTTCTACGCACAGATCAAGAACGGCGCGCCTTTCCAGGTTTTCCTGTCGGCCGATGATGAGACCCCGGCCCGCCTCGAAAACGAGGGATTGGTGGCTGCCGGCTCGCGCTTCACCTATGCCGTGGGCAAACTGGTTTTGTGGAGCAGACAGCCCGGGCTGGTTGACGCCAGGGCGGATGTGCTGCGCGCAGGAAGCTTCGGGCGGATAGCGCTGGCCAACCCCAAAATTGCCCCCTACGGCGCGGCCGCCCTTGAAACCATGACAAATCTGGGCGTACTGGCGAACTTGCGGCCCAAATTTGTGCAAGGCGGGAACATTGCACAAACCTACCAATTCGTCGCCACTGAAAATGCGCAGCTGGGTTTTGTTGCACTGTCCCAGGTGTTCGCCGATGGCCGGATCACACAGGGCTCGGCCTGGCAGGTACCGGCGTCGCTGCACCGGCCTATCCTGCAGGACGCTGTGCTGCTCACTGGTCGGCATACTGGCAGCCGGGACAATCCGGCGGCTACTGCACTGCTGGCGTTCCTGCGCGGTGACAAGGCGCGCGCCATCATCCGCGCCTATGGGTACGATCTGTGCGCCAGCCAAAACCCCTGCCGCATTGCGCCGTAAGTGGCGCTTGAATGGTGACGATGGAGATCTTCCCCGCCTTCCCGGTTTTTGATGCCAATACCCTCTCGGCGATCAAATTGACGCTGCAACTGGCCAGCCTCACCACCCTTTTCCTGCTGGTGATCGCCACCCCCATTGCCTGGTGGCTGGCCTGCTCGCGTTCACCTTGGCGCGGGCTCGTCAACACGGTGGTGGCCTTGCCACTGGTGTTGCCGCCGACGGT
>JANNYX010000175.1:0-7379 GCA_031410295.1 Rhodoferax sp. | reverse complement strand
GCTCAAGCCGATGAGCGAAATCCGGCTTGGCAACATTCTCGCCTTGCCGGACGTACCCACAATAGATGCCTGGGTCGCGGCCTGGACTTCGGCTTGCACCGGACTGACCTGCAATGGCATTCGCGTCGGGTTCTGGAACTCGGCCTTTATTTTGATACCGAGCGTCGTTGTTTCCATTGCCGTAGGGGCCATCAATGGTTACGCCCTTGCGTTCTGGCGCTTGCCCGGTTCTGGCATCCTGTTTGGAGCGCTGCTGGTGGGCGCCTTCATCCCTTACCCTGTGTTTGTGTACCCGCTGGTGCGCATTTTCGCTTGGCTCGGCATCTATGGCAGCTTGCCGGGCATTGTGCTGATCCACACGATTTTTGGTTTGCCGGTGATGACCATTGTGTTTCGCAACTATTACCAATCCTTGCCGCAAGAGCTATTTAAAGCAGCGCGGATTGATGGCGCTGGCTTTGTCCGGGTATTTGTGTCGATCATGCTGCCGATGTCTACCCCAATCCTGATCGTGGCAGTGATCCTGCAAGTCACTGGCATCTGGAACGATTTTCTGCTCGGCCTGATTTTTGCCGGCCGCGACAACATGCCGATGACGGTGCAGCTCAACAATGTCGTCAACTCTTCCCAGGGAGAGCGAAATTACAACGTTGAAATGGCGGCCACCCTTTTGACCGCACTGGTGCCGCTGTTTGTCTACTTTGTGTCAGGCAAGTGGTTTGTGCGGGGCATTGCCGCCGGCGCCGTGAAGGCCTGAAGAATGAACTTGAAAAGACTGGGCAACCCATGACCCTACGGCCCTCCAACGTCTCGGTGCGCGGCCTCGACATCTCGTTTGGCAATGTGCATGTGCTGAAAAACCTGAGCATCGAAGTCGGGCAGAGCGAGTTTTTGGTGCTGCTTGGACCGTCGGGCTGCGGCAAATCCACCTTGCTCAACGCCATTGCCGGCTTGATGGACGTGAACCAGGGCCAGATCTGGATCGGTGGCAACAACGTGACCTGGAGTGAGCCCAAAGACCGCAGCATCGCGATGGTTTTCCAGTCTTATGCCCTGTACCCGCATATGACAGTTCGAGGCAACCTGAGTTTTGGCCTGAAGGTGGCGGGCTCCTCCAGTGAAGAAATCGCGCGGCGCGTGGCAGTAGCGGCAGACATGTTGCGCCTCACCGAATTGCTCGAGCGAAAACCCGCCCACCTCTCGGGCGGCCAGCGCCAGCGTGTCGCCATTGGCCGCGCGTTAGTGCGCGAAGCGCCGGTATTCCTGTTTGACGAACCGCTGTCCAACCTGGACGCGCAGTTGCGCGCCGAACTGCGCGTCGAGATCAAACGCTTGCACCAGCGTATTGGCGCCACCATGATCTACGTCACACACGACCAGATTGAGGCGCTGACGCTGGCCGACCGCATCGCCGTGATGCAAGGCGGCATCATCCAGCAACTCGATACGCCACAAAACGTCTACGCCAAGCCGGCCAACCGTTTTGTCGCCGCGTTTGTCGGATCACCCGCGATGAATTTTGTCGACGGCAGGCTGGTGCTCAACGGCAGCCAGCCGCTGATTGACATTGGCGGTGCACAGGTTTCCGTTGCGGGTTATGAATTTGCAACACAGGCCATTGACGGACAAAGCGTCACGCTGGGCATCCGCCCCGAACACCTTGAAATTCAACCCGAATCGAAAGAAGCGCAGGATGGTATCGCCTCTACCGTCGAAATGATCGAACCCATGGGTGCTGAATCGCTGGTCTGGTCGCGTATTGGGCCAATTGCGGTGTCGGCGCGCATCTCAAGTGAACGTCCGATTGCGTTGAACGAAGCCATTGCGTTGCATTTGCCGGTGCGGCGGATTTCCCTGTTCGACAGCGCCACGGGCCATCGAATTTAACTTGCGAGAACAGTGATGAGAGCCAACGAAACCATTTCCATCCAACTCTATTCGACCCGCCTGGTCGAGCCGATGGAAGCGCAGTTTGACTTGCTCAAAGGCCTTGGCTTCACGAATGTCGAACCCTGGGGTGGCCTGTTGGCTGACACCCAAAGGCTAAAGGACAATTTGCAGCGGTGCAACATGAAGGCCCTCAGCATACATGTTGGCGTGCCGAGCTTGCGTGCTGATGCGCAGGGCGCGGCACGGGCCTGCCGCGGCCTTGGCATTGCCACGCTGTATGCTCCGGCGCCGCCAGCTGACGAGCGCACCATGGATTTGGCGCAATGGAAATCGTTTGCCAGGGAGCTCGCCGGGTTTGCCAGAGTGGTGACAGAGGAGGGGCTGCGTTTTGGTTGGCATAACCACCATTGGGAATTTCAACCCACGGCGGACGGTACCGTGCCCATGGACGTCTTGCTCGCCGAGGTACCTGACATGGTTTGGGAAGTTGACCTGGCCTGGGCGGTGCGCGGTGGTGCCGATCCGCTAACCTGGCTGAAAAAGTATGCCGATCACATCGACACCTGCCATATTAAGGACCTCGCCCCGTCAGGTGAATGCGTGGAGGAAGACGGCTGGGCTGACGTTGGCCACGGCACCATGAACTGGGCGGCCCTGTTGCCGGCCATGCGGACCATCGGTGTGAATTTGTTTGTGCTGGAGCACGACAAACCCTCGGACGCCGCGCGATTTGTGCGCCGCTCCATGGCCACCCTGAAAAGCTGGAACTGAAAGGGCGATGGCCATGACAACTCTTGGCGTAGGCATCATCGGCTGCGGGGTGATTTCCGGCATTTACATGAAGAACATGCCGTTGTTCAATGGTTTGACGCTGAAAGCCTGTGCTGACATGCGGCCAGAGTCGGCGGCCGCCCAAGCGAAAGAGTTCGGCATCGAAGCGCTCAGCGTGCAGGGCCTGTTGTCGCGGGCAGACATCGATTTGATCGTCAACCTGACAGTGCCCAATGCCCACTTTGCTGTCAGCCAGGCGGCGCTCTCCGCGGGCAAGCACCTGTTTTCAGAAAAACCCCTGTGTGTCAGCCCGGCCGAGGCGCGGCAATTGGTGGAATTGGGGCAAGCCCGCAATTTGTGGGTAGGCGGCGCTCCGGACACCTTTCTGGGCGCAGGCGGGCGCCTGGCTCGCCAGCTGATTGACGACAACACCATCGGCCGGGTTATTGCCGGTTCGGTCTTTTTAATGGCACGCGGCCCGGAAAGCTGGCACCCCGATCCTGAATTTTTCTACAAACCGGGTGGCGGGCCGGTGCTCGATATGGCGCCGTATTACCTGGCAGCGCTGGTCAATTTGATTGGCCCCATCGCCCGGGTCCAGGCGCGCAGCACCAAGGGCTTTGCCGAGCGTGTGGTGACTGCGCCCGGACCGAAAAACGGCAGCCGGATCGGGGTTGAAGTGCCAACCACCGTCATGGCGGTGTTGACCTCTGTCAGCGGCGTGGAAATCAACTTCAACATGAGTTGGGACGTGTGGGCACATAGCCATCCGCCGATTGAGTTGTATGGCAGCGAGGGCTCTTTGCGTGTGCCAGACCCCAATTTTTATGACGGCATTGTGCACCTCGCGCAAGGTGGTGCTGACTGGCAGGAGCGAAATTCAGCCAGCCTGCTGTTTGGCAAACCGAACTACCGATCGCCAGCCTGGCCAGCGGCGCGACCTGACCGAGCCAATTACCGTTGCTTGGGCATTGCCGAGATGGCCAGCAGCATCCTCAATGGCACGGCTCATCGGTCCAGTGGGCAATTGGCGTCGCACGTGCTCGATGTGATGGATGCCATTTTGAAATCCGGCGAAGAGGGAGCAGCGTTAGCGATTGACGTTGCAACCCGTCAGCCCGCCGCAATGTTGGAAGCTGATGCGGTGCGCCTATGGCGTGGACCCTAGCGACAGGCAGGAATCCTATCTACAAGCTAGCCCGGTAAGGTCGCTCCAAGTACTCAAAAAAATCGAAGTCCGCATGCAGACCCATGCCTGACATATCCTGGCAGGCCATGCCCACAAAGGCGCCGGTGAAGTTGGCCGTGCCGGGCAGAGCGGCTTCGTCGGAGAGGATGCTGGCGTCAAAGTGTTGCGTGAGCCAGGTCCAGGACGCCTGGCCCTTCAGCCGGTAAGCGAACAACAGGCGCTCCATGTCAACCTCGACATGCAATTGAATCGCAACCCCCGCAGGAATTGGAATTGGCTCGGTAAACGCGTCGGCGCCCATATGGTTTGGCAACGCCGACATCACGCGGATGTGTTTGCCAATTGCCTCGTCGTGGGAAACGTACAGGTAGTGGAATTTGTTGCCTGCGTAATAACAAACCAGACCGGCTTGTTGTTGAAAATGCTCGGGCTCAAATTCAAGGACGGTTGAAGCGGAATAACAATGCGCCTGCTGGCGCCGCGCCACCAGCGCCTGTTTGAAGTGGCTGCCCAAGCTCTCGCGCCCAAACAGGCGCAGGTGCCCTGGGCGTGCGGCGAGGCTGAACAATTCATCCGGGTAGGGCGTGCGCAGCCATTGAAAATCCAGAGGCAAGGCCGGATCGTCGAAATCTGCGCGGGCTGGCTGGGGTTCGAACCGATGTTCACGCAGCCGCGGCCCAGCGACTTCGTGTTGCGGCTCAGCAAGACCATCGGTCGTGCGCAGCCAGTTGTCGATGCCCCACACCATCGGCTGGATGGCGGTCTCGCGCCCCAGCGTGCAGGTGCCACGGTTGGCAAGCGGCCGGCCACACAAATACACCATGAAGGTCTGGCCATCCCGGGTTTCGACCAGATCGGCGTGGCCTGCGCGTTGCAAGCTTGCATGCGGGCGGTCGCGCGCGCTCAGGATGTATGGGTCGGGGTGCCGTTCATAAGGCCCGTCAATGTTGCGCGAACGCGCCATGGTCACGGTGTGGCCCCAGCCGGTGCCACCTTCAGCGGTGATCAAATAATAAAACTCGTTGCGCTTGTAAAGGTGTGGCGCTTCGGTCAAGCCCAGCCTGGTGCCTTTGAATATGTTGACACGTTCGCCAATCAGCTTTTGGGAATGCACTGAATATTCCTGCAGCACGATGCCGGCAAACCGGTTGTTGCCAGGGCGGTGGTCCCACAATTGGTTGACCAGCCATTTGCGGTCGTCGTCATCGTGGAAGAGCGATGGGTCAAAACCGCTGCTGTTGAGGAAAACCGGGTCCGACCATTCGCCATCGATGGTGTCACAGGTGACCAGGTAGTTGTGGAAATCGCGCATCGACGCACCCCCGGCCGAGCCCGTGCTGGAGGTGCGGCCATAACGCTTCACATCGGTGTAGATCAGCCAAAACTGCCCGTCGGCATACGACAGGCAGGGCGCCCAAACGCCGCACGAATCGGGGTTGCCAAGCATATTGAGTTGGCTTGCTCGGTTGATCGGGCGCGTGATCAGGCGCCAGTTCTTCAAGTCGCGCGAGTGGTGGATTTGAACACCGGGGAACCATTCGAAGGTCGATGTGGCGATGTAGAAGTCGTCACCCACCCGCACGATCGACGGATCGGGGTTGAAACCTTTCAATATCGGGTTCTGGATTTCCACGGCATTGGCCTTACTGCGCTTACTGCGCTTACTGCGCGACCCAGCCGCCGTCCATGTTCCAGGCCACACCGCGCACGTTGTTCCCTGCGGCGGAACAGAAAAACAGCGCCAGTTCGCCCAACTCTTCGGGCGTGGTGAATTGCAGCGAGGGCTCCTTTTCTGCCAATAACTGCTTGCTGGCCGCGTCAACACTGATGCCTTGCGCGGCGGCCTTGGCGTCGATCTGCTTTTGCACCAGCGGCGTCAGCACCCAACCCGGGCAGATCGCATTGCAGGTGACGCCGGTGGTGGCGTTTTCCAGCGCAGTGACCTTGGTCAGACCAACGATGCCGTGTTTGGCCGCGACATAGGCTGATTTTTCAGGCGAACCCACCAGGCCGTGCGCCGAGGCGATGTTGATGATGCGGCCCCAGCCCCTGCCGTTGTCGGCGGCCTTCATGGCCGGCAACGCCAGACGCGTTGCATGGAATGCGCTGGAAAGATTGATGGCAATCACGGCGTCCCATTTGTCGATTGGAAAATCCTCGATCTTCGCCACATGCTGGATGCCGGCGTTGTTGACCAGCACGTCAACGCGGCCAAACTGCGTGGCAGCGAAGGCCATCATCTGGGCGATCTCGGCGGGTTTGCCCATGTCTGCGCCGTGGTAGACCACTTTTGCGCCCAGGGCGGCAATTTCGGCTTTGGGCCCTTCGACGTCGCCAAAGCCATTCAAGACGATGTTGGCGCCTTGCCTCGCCAGCGCCTTGGCAATGCCCAAGCCGATGCCGCTGGTGGAGCCGGTGACGAGAGCGGTTTTGCCGTTGAGCATAAGTGTTCCTTTGTGTGCTTGATTTACGATAGGGCAAATTATCCTGCCACGCGGATGCCTTGCAATTTCTGCCCAATCTGCAAAAACTGCGCAATCTGCTTTACAGCAACATCATGACTGAACCCATTCTCCATTTTGTCGATTGCCCGGACGGATCCGCAAGCCCCAATACCTCGCATCGCATGGCCTATTGGCAATGGGGCCAGCCGCAGGCTTCACATGTAATCGTATGTGTCCATGGCCTGTCGCGCCAGGGCCGGGATTTTGATGTGCTGGCGCGGGCGCTGGTGGACCGCGGCGGCGACGCGGTACGTGTGGTTTGCCCGGACGTGGTCGGGCGCGGCCAAAGTGACTGGCTGAAAAACCCGATGACCTACCAGATTCCGACCTATGTGGGTGACATGCTGGTGCTGCTGGAACACCTCCAGCCCGCCAAATTGGACTGGATCGGCACCAGCATGGGCGGCTTGATCGGGATGGTGCTGGCCGGGTCCGCAGGCGCTGCCAACGCAGCCAACGAAGGCAAAGCAGCAACTAGCCTGCCAGCAATCGGAAAACTGGTGCTCAACGACGTCGGGCCGGCGATCCAGTGGGAAGCCCTGCAGCGCATTGGGCTGTACCTGGGCAAGGCGCCACACTTTGCATCGCTGGAGCAGGCCGCGACGGCCATGTGGGTCATCTCCAGCAGTTTTGGTCCGCACACCAAAGAAGCCTGGATGGAGCTGTCACGCCACATGGTCAAACCGGTCACCGACCTTGCCCCCGCTGCGGGCCAAGAGGCTGGCCCAGACGCTGGCTCACAAGCCGCTGGCGCCGTCACGCTGCATTACGATCCGGCCATCGCCATCGCCTTCAGAACCATCACAAAAGAGTCCGCTGTCGCTGGCGAGGTGGCGGTCTGGGCGCTGTACGACGCGATTCAGTCTGAAACTCTTCTGCTGCGTGGTGCGCAATCGGATTTGTTGTCGATCGAGACGGCCACCGCCATGACACACCGCGGGCCCAAAGCCCGGCTGGTTGAGTTTGCCGGTGTGGGGCACGCGCCGACCCTGGTGGCCACCGATCAGGTGCTGGCCGCCGTCGAC
>JANNYX010000174.1:0-7011 GCA_031410295.1 Rhodoferax sp. | reverse complement strand
CCGGTCTTGTTGGACCAGGTGTTCTTGGTGAAGGTGATGACCGCCGCGATGTCGGTGTCGCTCAACTGCTTCCAGGCGGGCATGGCGCCTTGGTTCTGGCCGTTCAGCAAGACCGCAATCTGCTTGGACTTGTCGGCGTCGAGCACGACCGGCGATGCGTCAAGCGGCTTTATCGGGCCAGCCCCCTTGCCGCTGGCCTGGTGGCAGGCGGCGCAGTTGGCGGCGTAGACTTTTTCTCCACGTTTGATGATGTCGTCTGCGCTCCAGACCTTGGTTGGGTCGTCCAGTTTGGCGGCCATTTTCTTCTTCTCGGCCTCCACCCACTTGGCGTAATCTTCTGCTGAAAGCACTTTCACGTGGATCGGCATGTAGGCGTGTTCCTTGCCGCACAACTCGGCACACTGGCCATAGAAGTCGCCGGTTTTCTCGGAGCGAAACCAGGTGTCGCGCACGAAGCCGGGGACGGCATCCTGCTTGATGCCGAACGACGGCACCATGAAGGCGTGGATGACGTCCACCGCCGTGACGATCACGCGCACCTTCTTGTTCACTGGCACGACCAGCGGGTTGTCAACCTTGAGCAGGTAATCGTCCACGACTTGACCGGGCTTGGGACCGCCGTTGTTGGACATTTCGCGGTGGGTGCTGTCAAGCTGCGAGACAAAACCGATGCCTTCACCCTCACCCTTGAGGTAATCGTAGCCCCATTTCCACTGGTAACCGGTGGCCTTGATGGTCAGGTCGGCGTTGGTGGTGTCTTTCATGGCCACGATCACTTTGGTGGCGGGCAGCGCCATCAGGATCACGATGATGAAGGGCACGATGGTCCAGATGATCTCAACCGTCACGGATTCGTGGAAATTCGCCGCCTTGTAGCCTTTGTCTTTGCGGTGTTTCCAGATGGAATAAAACATGACACCAAACACGGCGACAAATATCACGGTGCACACGATCATCATGAACCAATGCAGCCAGGCCTGTTCTTCGGCGATTTTGGTCACCGCCGGGTGCAGATTGAGCTGGTTCACCGCTGGGCCGCCGGGCAGGTCATTGACGGCCAGGGCTGCCGTAAACGCCACCGAGCCGACCCAAGCGCCGAGCGTCAGCACAAACCGGTTGAATGTATTGAATATGCTCTTCATCGTGTTCACTTCTTCATTGCCTAAAACTAAAAATCTTCAACGTCATGCACGCATCGGGGCAGGGCATCAGTCGCCGCGCAAGGCCATGCGGATCTCACGCGCCAGTTGCGGGCGCAACTCCGGGCGCACATACCGTCCGACGTTGATGCTGCGACCCTGACCCGACAGTTCGATCAGCGAACCGTCTCCCAGGCGCGGTTCAACACGAACCCACTCCCGGTTGAATTCCGTGCGCTCCCGCTTGCCCGCGTTCTCCAGCTCCACCACCAACTGGGGGCCCGCCAATGAAATGTGCTCACCGTCACCGGCGTGGCGGGCATACACAAGAAACGCCGCACCGACTGCAATCAATTCCAGCCAGGCAAATGGCAACACGAATGTCGCGCCCTGGAACCAGAACGCCGTGCCGATGCCCAGTGAGACCACACACAAGGATAGGTAAAGCCAGCCCAACTGCCCCGGAGTGACCGAGCAGTTGCGCCGTAAAAACCACTGGATGCTCTGGCCTTTAACTGTAGCGAAGCGAAATATCAAGTCTGTCACGTCTTGAGCCTGAACAAAACCGCAGCCAAACATCTGGTGCAGCAAAACCCTGGATCTGCAAAAATTCCCCAAATTTCAAGGGTATTCCCGTGAAATCCAACCGCCAGATTGTAGCCGACCGCCCTGCCCCCACGGATGCGCGCGGGCTTCAAGGCTCGCTCCTCTTGCGGCTGTGCAAGGCTTCGCGCATTTCATCCAGCGACAGGCTGGTTTCTGGGCGCACTGTCAGGCGCTTGTGGGGTTTGATGGCGTGGCCATAAATGACTTCAAAAGTCAGCTTGAGGCGCTGGCCATCCAGCGGGTCCGCAAGGCGGTCACGCAGTGAATCATTCAGGTTTTTGAGCCAGCGGCGTCCGCGCAGCGCGGGGAAACGGGCCGGGTGCAGGTTGCGCCCCAGGCTGCGCAGCTCTGCCAACAGACGCCCGGGGGTCTCGAAACTCAAGGTGATGCGCTCCATGTCCAGCACCGGCTCGGCAAATCCGCCGGCCACCAGCATGTCGCCCCAATCGTGCATGTCGGTAAATTCATGCGAAGGCGCGGGCCAGCCCAGTTGCAGGTACAGCTCGCGCAATTCGCGCAAAGTGTCCGGGCCAAAACAGGAAAACATCAAAAATCCCTGCGGCGCCAGGGCTTGATGCCATTGCGACATCAAAGCCTGCGGGTCAGATGCCATATGCAATGCCATGTTGGCCCAAAGCATTTGCACGGCTGCGGATACCGGCATTTCAAAACGCGGCTGGGAATCGCCCCAGTAGGCTGGGTTCCACCACGGTTTTGCTATATTTTGTATAGCTAAATCTCTATGTTTCGTGTCGGCCATCACCATGAAACACTCAGCGTTTTTGTACCGCGCTGTCAGCAACGCATGCGCTGCCATGCCGCCTTGAACGGGTTCCCAATGGACCCACGCAGTGGGTTGCAGGCGGATCAACGCCAAGCGCTCCTGCATGCGCCGCGCCACTTCTTCGTGCAACCATGGCGACGGCCATGACGCCATGGCGCGCCAGCGTGCCGCGGCGTGGCGGTCAATGGTAGGAGGGCGTTCTGAAGGCATGGGCGTGAGGCTGTCCGGCGAGTATATTGACAGCGTGCCTGCCGTCCTGCCCACTCGCCCATGTTTCGCCAGTTGATCGACCGCGCTGGCGCCGCCCTGCCCAGCCAGTGCGCGGTTTGCCGTGCATGGCCTGTTTCCCATTCTGTCTGTGAGGACTGCGTGGCGGCATTCGCGCAACCCAAACCGCGCTGTCTGGGCTGCGCGCTTCTGGTACAGGGCGGCGTCCCGCGTTGCGGCGAATGTGTGTTGACACCGCCACCGCTGGACGCCTGTTTGACAGCGGTTGCTTATGAATTCCCCTGGCACGAGCTGTTGCTTGACTTCAAATTCAGGCAAAACCCGGGTTGGGCCGCCATGTTTGCGCTGCTGCTGCGCAGCATGCCCAATGTGGAGTCAGCCCTCGCCGGCGCCGACTTGGTGCTGCCAGTGCCGTTGAGCAACACCAGGTTGCAGCAACGCGGCTTCAACCAGGCGCTGGAGTTGGCGCGGGCGCTTGACGCGACAAAAACTCGCTCTGGCCAGTTGCTGCGAATCAAAGATACAGCAGCACAAAGCACGCTTGACCGCGCCGCCCGTTTGAACGAGGTTAAAGACGCCTTTGCCGTCGATCCGCTGCAGGCGGCGCAGATCCGCGGCAAAACCATCGTGCTGGTCGACGACGTCATGACCAGCGGCGCCACCTTGTATGCTGCGGCCCGTACCTTGCGTGCCGCTGGCGCCGCACACATCACCGGGCTGGTGTTCGCAAGAACAGAGATGTAGCCCCCACGCTTGCCACTTCGTGTGCTGCGCTGCCCCCCGAGGGGGCTAATTTTTCTTGGGGCGGCCCGGCGAAAAATTGGCGCCCCCACACTCGCCACTTCGTGTGCTGCGCTGCCCCCCGAGGGGGCTAATTTTTCTTGGGGCGGCCCGGCGAAAAATTGGCGAATGCGACTGACAATCCGGCGGTGTTCAACATCGTTCTCGTTCACCCTGAAATCCCGCCCAACACCGGCAATGTGATCCGCCTTGCCGCCAACACGGGTTGCCGGCTGCACCTCATTGAGCCCTTGGGTTTCACCATGCAAGACGCGCAACTGCGCCGTGCCGGGCTGGATTACCACGAGTACACCCGGGTGTTGCGCCATGCCAATTGGCAGGCTTTCGTCGACGCAGAAAAACCGCCGCAGGAACGCTTGTTTGCGCTCACAACGAAAGGCCAGAAATCGCTGTTCGATGCGGCTTTTCTGCCGGGCGACTGGCTGGTGTTTGGTTCGGAAACCAAAGGCCTCGCCGACGGCATCCGGGGCGAAATCGGCGCCCAGAGGTGGCTCAAGCTGCCGATGCGCGAAGGCCAGCGCAGTCTGAATCTGTCGAACGCCGTGGCCGTGACGGTGTTCGAGGCCTGGCGGCAAAACGGCTTTGGGGGCCAGAGCCCTCAGGGATAACTGCGCCCGATCGACTCGGCCACACACACCGGTTTGTCGGAGCCTTCGCGCTCCACCGTCACGTTCCAGGTGAACTGCATGCCGTTGCGCTCAATCGGCTCGGCCTTCTCCAGCCGAAGCCGGCCACGCAGGCGGCACCCCACTGGCGCGGGCGAAGTAAAGCGCACCTTGTTCAGCCCGTAGTTCACGCCCATGCCTTTTTGCACCACCTCGATGGTGTTGGCCATGAGTTTGGGCAACAACGACAGGGTGAGGAATCCATGCGCGATCGGCGCGCCAAACGGCCCCGCTTTTGCGCGCTCCACGTCAACGTGGATCCACTGGTGGTCCCCCGTGGCTTCAGCGAACAGGTTGATTTGTTGTTGCGTGATGGTGATCCACTCGCTGGTGCCGATTTCCTGGCCGACGCAGGCCGCGAGTTCGGCGATGGTTTGAAATGTTCTCATTTTGTCTCCTTGGGTTTCTTCATTTGTCCAGCCACTTGCAGATCGGCGCCCACTGCGCCAGGTCTTTCAGAACGCGGCCCGGCGCCACGTCAAACACGGTGAGGCCTCGGGCTGCCAGGTGCACATAGTTCTGCGTGTCGCGCACGTAGCCCAGCACCGGCAGGCCGAGTGAATCGACAAACTCATGCAATTTGTCTGACGCGATGGTGCGCTCGTCCACACGCATGCCGACCAGGCCCAGCTGCAGATGCGCCGCGTGTCTGGAATTGGCCAGCTCGTCCAGAAACGCCCGCGTGGCGAAGATGTCAAACACGCTGGGTTGCAGCGGCACGATCACTTTGGTGGCCATTTTCATCACGTCGCTGAAGCGCCAGCCGGAGAGGCCGCCGGGCGTGTCGAGCACCACATGCGTCGTGCCCTTGGGCGGCTTGACGATCATCTCTGAATTGATCTCCCAGGTCGCAATCGACCTGGCGTTGGGCGGGCGCAGCCCGAGCCAGAGTTTGGCCGACTGTTGGCGGTCCACATCGCCCAGCATCACCGCGTGGCCCCGGCTGGCGTAATAACCCGCCACGTTGGTGGCCAGCGTGGATTTGCCCACACCACCCTTGGGGTTTGCGATGACGACGACCGGCATGTGCGACTCCTCAACGATTTCCGTCTATGTTAGCGCTTTGACCGTTCTAGAAATCCAGGTTTTCGGGATGAAGTGCAAGGCGCCCGGAGCACAGTAACCGGAATGCACTTCGGTGCATGAGGATTGCGAGCACCGCCGAATGCCACGTGTTCGCATAAGCTCAGTGCAGCAATTCGCCCGAAAGATGGGTTTATAGAATGGCCAAATGGAACACGCACCCTCCTGGCTGGTCAACTCCTTCATTTATCTGAGCGCCGCCGTCATCGCCGTGCCGCTCTCCAAGGCGCTTGGTTTGGGCGCCATCATCGGTTATTTGGCGGCGGGGCTGGCCATCGGCCCCTGGGGCCTGGGGCTGGTGACGAATGTCGAAGACATCCTGCATTTCGCCGAATTTGGCGTGGTGTTGATGTTGTTCCTGGTCGGGCTGGAACTGGAACCCAAGCGCCTGTGGAGCCTGAGGCGCCCGATTTTTGGCTGGGGCAGCGCGCAGGTGCTGACTTGCGCGGCCGCCCTGTTTCTCGGTTTTTATATGCTGGGCCGATGGGCGCCCGGGGTGTTTGGCGGCTGGCGCGCACCGCTCGTGGCGGCCCTGGGCCTGGCGCTTTCCAGCACCGCCATCGCCTTGCAGGTGATGGGCGAGCGCAACCTCTTGCCCACTTCCAGCGGTCAGGCCGGGTTTTCAATTCTGCTGTTTCAGGACGTGGCGGCGATCCCGATCCTGGCCTTGCTGCCGCTGATGGCAACTTCCTATGGCGCGGTCGATGCAAAAGACGGCCTGGCGATCACCGAAGTGGCGCTGGACGTCGCACGCATCCTCGCCGTGATCGGCGCCATCGTGCTCGGCGGCCGCTTGTTGCTGCGCCCGCTTTTCCGCTGGATCGCGCGCTCAAACACGCCCGAGATTTTCACCGCGGCTTCACTCTTGCTGGTGGTGGGCATATCGGCGCTGATGCTGTTTGCCGGCCTCTCGATGGCGCTGGGTGCTTTCCTTGCTGGCGTGCTTTTGGCCGAAAGCGAATACCGGCGCGAGCTGGAGACCGATATCGAGCCCTTCAAGGGCCTGCTGCTGGGCCTGTTTTTCATCGCCGTGGGCATGAGCATTGACGTCGGCGTGTTGCTCCAATCGCCCGGCTTGATGGCACTGGTGGTGCTGGGTTTCATGGCCATCAAGGCGCTGGTGATCTACAGCCTGGCGCGCGCCATGGGCTTGCCGTTCCAGGACCGGCCGGTGTTCACACTGCTCTTGGCGCAAGGCGGCGAGTTCGCCTTTGTGGTGTTTCAGGCGGCCAGCGGCGCGAAGGTCTTTGCCCCCGAAACAGCCTCACTTTTGATTGGCGCCGTGGCCGTGTCGATGCTGCTCTCGCCCCTGGTTCTGGTGGCTATCGACAAACTGCTGCTGCCGCGTTTTGCCGACTGCGGCGTGCCGCAACTGGACGAAATCAGCGAGCTGCAAACCGCACCGATCGTGATCGCCGGTTTTGGCCGTTACGGCCAGATCATTGCCCGGCTGCTGGTGGCCCAGGGCTACACCTGCACTGTGCTGGACCACGACGCCGAGATGATTGAAGCGGCGCGGCGCTTTGGTTACCGCGTGTTTTACGGTGATGCCTCCCGGCTGGATTTGTTGCGCACGGCCGGTGCCGCCACCGCCAAGGTGCTGGTGATCGCCGTGGACAACAAGGAACAGAGCCTGAAGATCGTGGACATCGCCCGCGAACATTTCCCGAGCCTGCAACTGGTCGCCCGCGCCCGGGACGTGACG
>JANNYX010000173.1:0-9605 GCA_031410295.1 Rhodoferax sp. | reverse complement strand
CGGCCCGGTCGAAGACATCGTCAGCAAGCTGCTGTTTGACTACCTGCAAGAGCGACCTAACGACGCCAAGATCATCGTCGGCAAAATCATCGAAGCCGCCCGCGCCCGCGAAGCCGCCCGCAAGGCCCGTGACATGACGCGCCGCAAGGGCGTGCTGGACGGCATGGGTTTGCCCGGCAAACTGGCCGACTGCCAGGAGAAGGACCCGGCGCTGTGCGAGATCTACATCGTCGAGGGCGACTCTGCCGGCGGCTCCGCCAAGCAGGGCCGCGACCGCAAGTTCCAGGCGATCCTGCCCCTGCGCGGCAAGATCTTGAACGTGGAAAAAGCGCGCTATGAAAAACTCTTGACCAGCAACGAAATCTTGACACTTATCACGGCGCTTGGCACCGGCATCGGCAAGGCCGGCGGCAGCACTGGCAACGACGACTTCAACGTCGCCAAGCTGCGTTACCACCGCATCATCATCATGACCGACGCCGACGTGGACGGCGCGCACATCCGCACGCTACTGCTCACGTTTTTCTACCGCCAGATGCCCGAGCTGGTGGAGCGCGGCCACATCTACATCGCCCAACCGCCGCTGTACAAAGTCAAGGCCGGCAAGGAAGAGCTTTACCTGAAAGACGCAGGCGCGCTCGACAGCTTCCTGCTGCGCATCGCGCTTGTTAGTGCATCCGTGCATACGGGTGGCAGCAACGGAACAACCATCAACGGCGACACCTTGGCCGAGCTGGCCCGCAAACACCAAATTGCGCAGGCCGTCATCGCCCGCCTGCAAAACTTCATGGACGCCGAGGCCCTGCGAGCGATTGCCGACGGCGTGGCGCTGAACCTCGACACCGTGCCCGACGCCGAAGCCTGCGCGGTGGCGCTGCAGGTCAAATTGCGTGAACTCGGCAGCGGTGCCGAGGTGGCCGGCGAGTTTGACGTGCGCACCGACAAGCCGGTGCTGCGCATCAGCCGCCGCCACCACGGCAACGTGAAGAGCAGCGCGCTCACGCAGGACTTTGCGCATGGCGCCGACTACGCCGCGTTGGCCGAGGCCGCCAACACCTTCCGTGGTCTGCTGGGTGAAGGCGCGAAAGTGATGCGTGGCGAAGGCGAGCGCCAGAAGGAGCAAAAGGTCAGCGATTTCCGCGAAGCCATGGCCTGGCTGATCACCCAGGCCGAAGGCGCCACCGCGCGCCAGCGTTACAAGGGCTTGGGCGAAATGAACCCGGCCCAGCTCTGGGAAACCACCATGGACCCGACCGTGCGCCGCCTGCTGCGCGTGCAGATCGACGATGCCATAGAAGCCGACCGTGTCTTCACCATGCTGATGGGCGACGAAGTGGAACCCCGGCGCGAGTTCATCGAGACCAATGCGCTGCGGGCGGGGAATATCGACGTTTGAAGTTTGCTTTACGGTGTAACGGCATGCTTGACGTTCGCCTCGCCAGGCCCTAAAATCCTTACCAACCGTAAGGAGCTTGTTATGCCCATTGCCACTCTCACCAGCAAAGGACAAATCACACTGCCTTTGGCGGTCCGCGCTGCGCTGGGGCTGACCACGGGCAGCCGGGTGGATTTTGTTTCGCAGGACGCAGGCCCGCACGCCAGCTTCAAGGTTGTGCCCGTACGCAACGAAGTCGCCCGCTTGAAAGGGCGGTTTGCCGGGCGGGTCAGCAAACCCGTAAGTGTTGAAGCCATGAACCGCGCCATTGCTGGCGCAGCGGCCCGCCGCAACACCCCGGGCGGCAAGTAGGCCGCTGCGCTGCCCCTGATTGGCCTGGACACCAATGTGCTGGCGCGCTATCTGGCGCAAGACGACGCGCGCCAGTCGGCAGTGGCAACCCGCTTGATCGAGCGGGACTTGTCGCCAGACAACCCTGGCTTTATCAGCCTGATTGTGCTGGCCGAGTTGTGCTGGGTGCTGGGCAGCATTTACAGCGCAACGCCCGACGAACTGGTGGCCATGCTGGACGACCTGCTGAACACACCCTGCTTTTTTGTGGAGCAACGCGAGCTTGTGCAGGCCGCCACCAAAACCCTGCGCACCCGCAAAAGCAGCAAAACCGGCGTGGTCGACGTGCTGATCGCCCAGATTGCCGCCAGCCATGGCAGCACGCATACAGTCAGTTTTGACAAAGCCGCTGTGCGCGGCGCGGGCATGACCTTGCTGGTCTAAAGTCAAGCCCATGCAAGCCACGTTGACCCGCCACCACCTGCACGACAAAGCTGCTACGAAGGCAGACTTGGCCTACTGGCTGGCCCAGCCGGTTCAAGCGCGGATCGACGCGCTGGAGGCGCTGCGACGCCAGCACGTGCAAGGAACCCCTGATGCTGACCTCAGACTTCAAAGAGTTTGTCGCCTTGTTCAACTCAAACCGGGTTGAATACCTGGCTGAGCTTGGTTATCCCCAAAAACAGCCATAGGCGTCTTCGTCCACAACCTTCAAAAATGCGTCGATAGACTTTACGTATTGGTGCGGCGTATAGCCATGCCACTTCAAGTCCTGACGCAACCAGAAAATCTTCCACAGGTTTTGACGGCGGTTGTACGTGGTTTTGGCGATGGGGTGTTCAATCTTGCGTGACGGGTCTTCAAACACGGGGCGAGTCTCAAACAACAGCACGCTGTGGCCAGTGGTTCGCCAGCCAAGATCAACTTGGTCGCGGATCTCTGGCCGCGGGCGGCGCAAAGCCAGAAACGCCGTGGCGGCCTTTTCGATGCGTTTGTTTTCAATCTCGTTAAAGGCCATGGCGCAGTCTCAATGAGGCGAGGGGATTTCCGGTATGCCGCGCGCCTGTGCAGGGCCGGCTTGCCCCTCTACCCGACGCAGAAACTGCGGCGACACCCGCCACTGCTGCCCGTTTCCAGTGATGACTGTCACCGTTTTGCGGTTGTATTTGGCGATGATGCCAACCAAGATGGGTTGGCCATCGGGCTGAAACGCCACTTTTTGGCCGATGGAGAAATCCAGCATGTGCCCATGCGCCCGCATCTGTTGCAGAAATTTCAGGCGCGCCACAACCCGGTGATTGAGGTCGACAAGATCGGCCTCGTTGAGTTTGTCGATATCGATCATGGGCGTAATGAACTCCGCACGGGCGTCGGCGCGCATCCCGCCGGTTTGTAAACGCGCTCGGCAGACGCCGGGTACTGCGCCAGCTTGCCCGCTGGCCAGCGTGGCCGGCGCACCAGCTCGCCGCCGCAATTCGGGCAAATGCCGTTGAACTTCTGCTCGGCACACGTTGCGCAGAAGGTGCATTCAATCGTGCAGATGCGTGCGTCGAGGGATTCGGGCGGCAGAATGATGTTGCGGCATTCACAGTTGGGGCGGAGGGTGAGCATTTGTTGTTTCTGCTTTGATTTTTCAAAATTACATCGAGGCCGTTACTCCGTATACGATAGTGGCATCTCCAACAATCATTGTCTGGACAGCGAATGGATTGGTCACTAGAAGAAGTCGAAGCAATCGTAGCTGACTACCTGCAAATGTTGACTATGGAGTTGGCGGGGCAACGCTATAGCAAAACTGAGCACCGGCAGAATTTGCTCAAAAAGCTGGCTGATCGCAACGACGGCTCTGTCGAGTTCAAGCACGCCAATATTAGTGCGGCAATGATTGATCTTGGTTTTCCATACATCAATGGTTATAAACCCCGGTTTAACTATCAGTCGCTTTTAGCGACTGTGATGGTGAATCAATTGCGCGGGAAAAACATCCTAGATCAAACCGCTTTGGCGGCTGTTCAACAACCTGCGGTCGCCCCCCTTTTGACCGACTTCAGCAAAGTCAAAACCGAGGCGCCGCTGCGGCAGCATCGGGTGGCTGAAACCGCGAACCCATTGTTTTTTAGAGCGGCGAAACGCGACTATCTAGAACGGGAAGCGCAAAACATATCGTTGGGAACTGCGGGCGAAGAATTCATAGTTCAATTCGAGCATTGGAGGTTGAATTCACTCGGGCAGTCGCGACTGGCCGACAAAGTAGATCACGTTTCAAAATCTAAAGGTGATGGTCTCGGATATGACATTTTGTCGTTTGAGACGAGTGGTGAAGAGCGGTTCATCGAAGTAAAGACCACTCGCTTCGGGCGGGACACGCCATTTTTTGTATCCAAGGGAGAGTTGGCATTGTCCCAAGTGGCGAATGACCAATTTCATCTTTATCGACTATTCGAGTTTAGAAAAACGCCTCGGCTTTTTAATCTTGTTGGCGGGCTGGATCAGCATTGCCTTTTGGATCCAGTGAGTTACAGGGCCAGCTTTGGGTAATGCGCCGTTACGGGCGTCGGCAAAACTCTTGCGCAATAAAGCAAATATCCCAAGTCCCATAACACTTGTCTGCATAAACCAGCGTGCCTTCAACCACCTGCAGCAAATTGGTGGCGAGTGTTGCATCAGGGAAAAACCGCTTCGCATCGCGCCGATTGGCGAACCGCAAGGTGACCTCTTGCGCATACAGCGTTTGCACGTAAAGCAGCGGGCCGATCTTGGGGCCAGCGAAGCCGCGTGATTTAACCGTTTGCTGCGGGAAGTCGCGTCCGTGCGAGAGCGACAAATACAAGCCGGGGCGGTTTGGCATTTCGCCCCAATCCGGGAGGTTTTTTGTGGGAGCGTTTATGGCGGGCGCGGAATGGGTGGATGTACCCCAAGCGTACGCAAGCAACCATGGTTCGTGACCCAGGGCTTTGCCTGGGCTGACAACCGGGTGCGAGTTTGGCAAGCTCGGGAGTGAGTTTGCCCCGGAACGCGTTGGTCTTTTTGACCCTCGGCTTTTGTATTAATTACATAATTAGCTATTAAAATAGTAGCACAAAACTGGCAAAACTCCCAACCAAACGTCCGCCCCCGAGTCCCTTCCTGGGCACCGTCTCACAGATTGAGCGTTTGGTGGGATGACTTTGGTGTACAGTAGGAAAATTCTTGTGAAAGGTAGCATATTATGAAACTCTCAGTGTCCATAACATCTCCTTTGGTGGCATTCATGGGTGCCTATCAAGCCAAAACCGGCCTTAAAAGCCGATCTGCCGTCGTAGAAGACGCACTCAAACTGCTGGCAGCGCGCGAGGCCGAGGCCGAGTTGGCGGCCGCCTATGCCGAAAGCGCCGGGCAAGACCTTGCCGTGGCCAATGAGGCGCTGGCGGCGCTGAATGACGGGCTGGCCCATGAAGCGTGGTGAGATTTATTTTGCGGCGCTGGACCCTGTGCAGGGCAGCGAGACCCGCAAGACGCGGCCCGTGGTGGTGGTGAGCAACGACGTGGCCAACCGCGCTGCTGCCGTGGTCACGGTGGTGCCGCTCACATCGAGCCTGGCGCGGGTGTTTCCATTTGAGGTGCTGCTGCCGGCGGCTCGCACGGGCCTGGCCAAAGACAGCAAGGCAATGGCGCAGCAGGTGCGCACACTCGACAAAACTGGCCTGGCCACCCGCCGGGCTGGCGTGGTGCCGCCGGACGCGCTGAAGCAGCTGGATGCCGCTTTGCGGCTGCATTTGGGGCTGTAGCCCAAGCGTGAATACCCGCTTTGACCATGGGAATAGCGGACAATAGACCAATGAAAATGCGACGCGTCGTGGTGAAAACCGCACTGCATCCAGCAGGTGGCGGCCCGTCGGCTGACTTGCAATATTGGCTGTCACAGCCCGTGCAGGCGCGACTGGCGGCTGTGGAGGCGTTGCGGCGGCAAATGGGAGGCGTGGATGCTGAACGACGACTTCAAAGAGTTTGCCGCGTTACTTCACTCAAACCGGGTTGATTACCTGATTGTGGGCGGCTACGCTCTGGCGGCCTACGGCCACCCGCGTTATACCGGCGACCTTGATTTCTGGGTTGGAACGGACGCCACCAATGCGGCGCGGGTGTTGAACGCCTTGAAAGAGTTTGGTTTTGGCGCGCTCGGCATTGGCATGCAGGACCTGACAACGCCCAACAGGGTCATTCAAATGGGGTTCCCGCCGCGCCGCATAGACCTGCTGACCAGCATTGACGGCGTGACGTTTGCGCCCTGTTTTGCCCGGCGCATGGTCGTTTCTGCGGATGGGCTGAGCCTGAACTTCATTTCGCTGGGCGATTTCAAAACCAACAAGCGCAGCACCGGGCGACATAAAGATCTGGCCGATCTGGACGCGCTGGAAGGCGGGTTGCCGGATTTGCCCGTTGAATGAGCGGAACCCCGCTTGAATATCCCATTGCCAGCGTCATTTAGGGTATCTGCTCCTCTCTGACTGCCCCCTATGGCCATTGCGCCGCTGTTCCTGATTTCCTTGCTGCTGCATGCCTGGGTGGGCTGGCGCGTGGCGCCTGCGCTGGCGGGTCTTGCGGCTTTTCCGGCGGGCGGCGCACTGTTTGGGGCCTTGTTGGTGGCTTCGGCGCTGCTGATGCCGCTGGGCTTCATGGCCCGAAAGGTGTCGCGCGGGCCGGCCACGGTGGCGCTGACCTGGCTGGGGCTGCTGTGTATGGGGCTGTTTTCGTCGTTGTTTGTGCTGACGCTCTTGCGCGACGTGCTGCTGGTGCTGGCGTTGGGCGCCACCGGGCTGGCCGCGCTGGCAGGTGTGCAATGGCTTGGGGACGGTGGCGTTCTGGAGCCCCTGCAGAGGTGGAGCGCCGTGGCGGTGCCGCTCCTGGGCCTGCTGGCCACCGTGTTGGGTTTCTGGAACGCGCGGCGCACGGCGCGGGTGGTGCGGGTGGATGTGCCCATTGCCGGCCTGCCCGCCGCGCTGCACGGTTTTACCGTGGCGCAGATCTCCGACGTGCACGTGGGGCCGACCATCCGCCACAGTTACCTCGCGCGCATCGTGGCGCGGGTGAACACGCTGGGTGCCGACATGGTGGCCATCACCGGCGACCTGGTCGATGGCCGCGTGGCCGAGCTTCAGCGGCACGTGGCGCCGCTCTCACAGCTCACCTCCACCCACGGCACCTTTTTTGTGACCGGCAACCACGAGTATTACTCGGGTGCAGAGGCGTGGATCGACGAGCTGCGCCGCCTTGGCGTGACGGTGCTGATGAACGAACACGTGGTGCTGCACCATGACAGCGGCCACCAGGCACAGGGCGAGCCAGCAGGTGAAGCCCCACGCACCGGCACAGCGCCGCTGGTGGTCGCGGGTGTGGCCGACTTCAGCGCCCACCACTTTGATGAAACGCACCGCAGCAGCCCGGCTGCCGCCCTGGCCCGCGCGCCGCTGGAGGCGCAAATGCGCCTCTTGCTGGCGCACCAGCCGCGCAGTGCCCAGGCGGCGGCAGACGCCGGCTTTGACCTGCAGCTCTCGGGCCATACCCACGGCGGACAGTTCTGGCCGTGGATGCACTTTGTCAAGTTCCAGCAACCCTTCACCGCCGGCTTGAACAAGCTCCAGGACCTCTGGGTCTACACCAACAGCGGCACCGGTTATTGGGGCCCGCCCAAACGTTTTGGTGTGCCCTCGGAGATCACACATTTGCGGTTGGTGATGGGGTAAGGCGGCGGGCCAAGGGGCAGTCAGTGTTCCGCTCAAGCCGCGACTCGCCGCCTCGCCAAGGCGGTGCCGGAAACCGGAAAAACCGAGGGCGCGTGAACCCTCAAAGCGTTGAAGATCGCAAAGCAAAAAAACACCAAAAACGCGTCTTGAAATAATTTACATTAAGAATTAGACTAATAGTTAATCAAATTAACTATATAAATAGTAGCATACTATTGTTTAAATTTGACGGCCTATATAGTTTAAGTCAACACAATAAATATTCACTATAGATACATCATGCTGCACATCTTGACCGCTCTGGCTGACCCGCCCCGGCCCAGCGTGACTCACCAGCGCGTTCGCAATCACACCCGTCTTGCCGCTGCTGCTAAGCTCGCCCCAACCAAAGGGCGCACATGACCTTCCTGATTCTTGGGCTGGTGATTTTCCTGGCGGCGCACAGCGTGCGCATGGTGGCCGACGGCTGGCGCACGCGCACGCTCACGCGTTTGGGCGAAGGCCCGTACAAGGGCGCCTTTTCCGTCGTGTCGATTCTGGGTTTTGGCCTGATTATTTACGGCTTTGGCCTGGCACGCCAGCAGCCGGTGCAGTTGTGGGCGGCGCCTTTTGCCATGAAACACGTCGCCAGCTTGTTGATGCTGGTGTCGTTCGTTTTGCTGGCGGCGGCCTACGTGCCGCGCAACCACCTTAAGGCGCGGCTGCACCACCCGATGGTGCTGGCCGTGAAGACCTGGGCCGTGGCACATCTGCTGGCCAACGGCAACCTGGCGCATGTCGTCCTGTTTGGCGCCTTTCTGGCCTGGGCGATATGGAATTTTGTCGCGGCGCGGCGGCGCGACCGTGCCAAGAGTGTGGTCTACCCGCCAGGCAGCGCCAGAGGCACGGCGATCACGCTGGTGGCGGGCCTGGTGGCCTGGCTGTTGTTTGCCTTCTGGCTGCACGGCTGGCTTATCGGGGTGCGGCCTTTGGGTTAGACGCCTGGACGGCAGAAGGGCGTCGGTCCAAATCGGCGAGAAATCGGCATCGTGCGCCGCTGCAGGTTGAGGTGCTTGGCACCGGATAATCGGCGCTTTACCGTTTCAAGGTTGCCCATGCCCCGTTCCGTGCTCGACGAATCCCGCATTCACCCCGCCATCCGCGCAAAGATTGCCAACCACCAGCAGGGCATCGTCAAAGAGGTGCAAGACGCCGCCGCGGCAAATGCCGTTGTGGTCGTCGGCATGGGCATGAACCCGATGCCCAAAAAAGCGCGCAAGCTGCTGGGCGACGCCGCCGTGCCCTACAAATACCTGGAATACGGCAGTTACCTCAACACCTGGCGCAAACGCAACGCGCTGAAGATGTGGACCGGTTGGCCGACCTTTCCGATGGTTTTTGTCAAAGGCGCCTTGGTGGGCGGCGCCGATGACCTGCAGAAGCTGATCACCAGCGGCGAGCTCAAAACGCTGCTGGCTTGAGTGTCAGGCCAGGCGCCCGACCAAACACCCGACCAAGCACCCGCCCCCTCGCCCACGCGGTCGCCCGCTCGGTCGCGCGACCTGCCCCAGCCGCTCCAAACCAGCCCGATCAGCTTTGGCTCTGGCCGTGCGAGGACGCGTGACTGCCGGGTTGACCGCCCATGTCGCCATGCATTCGGCCGCGCTGCCCACCATGTTTGCCGCCGTGGCCGCCGCGGCCCTGCATCATCGGGCGGCTGTCAAAAGTCTTCTTCTGCTCGGCATTGAGCGCGGCGTAAAAGGTCTTGACAGCGTCGCCGCGTTTGTCCATGGTGGCCTGGCGCTCGGTGCGCAGCACGCGCATGCGGTCGATGCGTTCGGGGGTGGTGAGTTTTTGCATCTCGGCGCGGATCTCCTGACGCCGCAGATAGGCGTCGGCCGGTGGTTTCATGCTGTCGATGAAGCTGGTCCAGGCAGACTCCTGGGCGGGCTCGATCTTGAGCTGGGACTTGAGCAGGGCGGCGCGCCGGGCCATGTGTTGCTGCATGCGCTCGGGCGAACCGGCCTGTTCGCGTTGGTCGTGGCGCATGCCGCGCTGGGCTTGCGGCTGGGCCGGTGTCGCGCCAGCGGGTGGGGACGACTGGGCATACGCGCTCGTGGACGCCCCGGCCGCGAACACCGGCAATCTCGACCAGAACACCGCCTCGCGCGCGGGCG
>JANNYX010000172.1:0-5708 GCA_031410295.1 Rhodoferax sp. | reverse complement strand
TGATGACGACCACGATCAGGCCGAGCATGGTCATGCCAAGTACTGCATTGCTCATGGTCAGCCTTTCACCGTTTTGGACTGTTCGATCGCCAGGGCCTTGGCCTCTTCGTCGACAAACTCGCTGCCCGTCAACTGCTGGGCAATCACGTCTGATTCCTCGGCGTCCTTGAGCCGCGGCGTCCATTGGCCGGTTTTGATGCAGACCAGACAGCGCAATATTTCAGACAGTCCCTGCATCAACACGATCGCGCCGGCCAGTGGAATGACAAATTTAAACGGGTACAAGGGGATCGGCGTGGCATTGAAGGTTTGCTCACGCATCGCCAAGGACTCGTTGAAGTACGTCCAGCCGGCCCAAGTAAGCGCCGCGATGCCGGGCAGAAAGAAAACCACGTACAGCGCCAGGTCCACCTTGGCTTGTGTGGCGGGTTTCATGCTGCCGTAAAAGAAGTCGCCGCGCACGTGACCGTCATGCGCTAAAGTGTAGGCGCCACCCAGCATGAACAGCGTGCCGTACAACATGTTGTTGACGTCGAAAATCCAGGCCGTCGGCGCGTTCAATGCGTAACGCTTGAACACCTCGGCGCACACCACCAGCATCAGCACCACAATCAACCAGGCGGCGGCCTTGCCGACCCAGGTGCTGATGTGGTCTGCGGCATGAAGAATTTTTTGTATTGTCATGGCTGTCGATTGACTATCGGGGTGCTGTCGTAAAACCAGCGCAATCCGCGGGTGGCGCTTCGCAATTCTTGCGCCTGAAAACAAAACCAGCCATCCAGGTGGCCCGGATGGCTGGTGTCTATTTGCTTAACTCCAATCAGGCTTTCTCAATCAGGCCTTTTCGGATCAGACCTTCTTTTTCCCAAACGAGTGGTTGTAGGCCATTTTGAAGTCGACCATGTAGTCATTCTGCCAAGGAATCGCGCGCTGGGCGTAAGCCTTCTGTGAATCGATGACTTTCTGGAACAGGGCGTTTTCTTTGCCCTTGGCGGCAATGATGGTGTCCCAGACTTCCAGTTGGGCCTTGAGCACGGCATCGGGCGTTTTGTAGAACTTGATGCCCAGCTTTTTCATCTCAAGGTAGTCCTGCGAGTTGCGGTCAATGGCTTTCCAGCTCATCTCAGCGCTGGCGGCCTGCACCGAGTAATCGATGATGGCTTTGAGCTCCGCGGGCAAGGCCGTGTATTTGGCCTTATTGAACAAGATTTCCAATTGTTCGCCGGACTGGTGGAAGCTTTGCAACATGCAGTTTTTCACCACATCAGGGAAGCCCAAAATGCGGTCGGACGTGGCATTGTTGTACTCGGCCGCATCGATCAGGCCGCGGTCCAGCGCGGGCACAATCTCGCCACCGGGAAGCGGGTTCACCGAGGTGCCCATGGCGGTGAAGATGTCCACCGACAAACCCACCGTGCGGAACTTCAGACCCTTCAAGTCGGCCACTTTGGCGATGGGTTTTTTGAACCAGCCCAGGGGCTGCGTCGGCATCGGGCCATAAAGGTAGGACACCACGTCCATGTTGATGGCTTTGTAGATTTCGTCCAAGATCGCCTTGCCGCCGCCAAAGTTGTGCCATGCCAGCACCATGTTGGGGTCCATGCCGAAGGCCGGGCCAGAGCCCCACAAGGCCAGGGCATTGTTCTTGCCGTAGTGGTAAGCCACCACACCGTGGCCGCCGTCCAGCGTGCCCTTGTTCACGGCTTCAAGCAACTGGAAGGCTGGCACCACCGAGCCTGCAGGCAAGACTTCGATCTTCAACTTGCCACTGGCCATCTCGTTGACCTTCTTGGCGAAGTCGTTGGCGTATTCGTGGAAGATATCCTTGGCCGGCCAGGTGCTCTGGAAACGGAACGACGTGGTCGTCTGCGCGGTGGCAAGCATCGGCGCAGACAGCGCGCCAGCGGCAACGGCAGCGCCCTTGATCAAACTGCGGCGTTGGGTTGTATTGTGGGTGGTCAAAAGAGTCTCCAGGAGGTGGACGGGTTGTTGAACAGGGTTGCTTATCGGCGAGCCTCTGATCCTTGCCGATTTTCAGGTGTGACGCGAGAGGGTTTTCACCGTGGAAACACGTATTGTTGACTCAGGTCAAGAATTGAGGTTATCGGCGACCGAGGCGCACTTAACCCCGAATTTGTGTTTTTGTTCGGCCTAAACTGGGTCGACCGCTAGCCCGCTAGCGGGCGTGCCCGGCATCGACACATCGACAACCACCTCATCAGGAGTCCCCATGGATCGCCGCAATTTCTTCCAGAGTTCCAGCCTGGTCACCGTCGGCGCCGTCGCCGGTTGCGCCCTGCCTGGCGTTGCGCAGCAACTGGTGAAAACACCGTTTGTTGTCAATGACACCTACATTCCCATCGTCGGCAGTGATGAAATGTTTCCGGTACGACGCATCTATTGCATCGGGCGCAATTACCGTGCGCACGCGATTGAGATGGGTTCCAACCCGGACCGCGAGCCGCCCTTTTTCTTCCAGAAACCCACCGACGCGATCCAGTTTGTGGCAGCCGGCACGGTGGCAGACCACCCCTACCCGTCTTTGACCAAAAACTACCATTACGAAGCTGAATTGGTGGCCTGCCTGAACAAGGGCGGGCGCAACATTCCGGTGGCCACGGCGCTGGAACACGTTTACGGTTATTCCCTGGGCCTGGACATGACGCGGCGCGACCTGCAGCGCGCGATGGGCGAGGAAAAAAAGCCCTGGGAAATCGGCAAGAGTTTTGACCGCTCGGCGGTGATTGGCGCCGTGCATCAACTTGCGCAAACCGGGCATTACGCCCGGGGGGCTATCTGGCTCAAGGTGAATGGCGAGACCAAACAAAACGCCAATTTGAGCCAGATGATCTGGTCGGTGGCCGAGCAGATCAGCAAATTGTCGGAGGCGAACGAACTCTTTCCTGGCGACATCATTTATTCCGGCACGCCGGAGAACGTGGGACCCGTGGTACGCGGTGATGTGATCGAGATGCACATCGACGGCCTGCCCAATTTGAGCGTGAAGATCGTGTGAACAGGCCCTAAGCGGTTTGCCGTCCAGACTTCAGGCAATCCAGACATTGCAGGCGGCGGATGCCAGCGCGAGGACCAGCAGCATGCCGGCCCAACGTATGTGGCTAAGTGCCTCGCCCAAGCGTTTCGCGATGGCCAGTGGCTGTTCGCGCTGAAACTGAAGCCTGAATCCGATCAGCGACAATTCCCACACCGAGCGCACAGAGCCCAAAGTGCTGAGCACCAATATCGCCGCTGCCAGCGCCGATGGCCAGCGTGGGTTGTGCAGATTGGACGTCGCCAGCACGCCCATCAATGCAACCATGGCAGCAGATGCCAACACACTTGCAGCCATCAACGCATTGCGCAGAGTTTGGACAGCCAGAATGTCGCCGCCTGGGCGCTGATTGACTGAGCCCAGCCAGTCGGCGAGGTTTTCTTTCATTGAACAGCCTGCGTCGCGCTGCCTTGCGTCAGCGCTTCGGGAAGCCGCTTGGCGGCCCACATGCCGGCCAGCATGGCACCCGCGAAGATCATGACATCCGAACTGCCTGCCAAGAGCGACGCCAGCGCTGGACCCGGGCAATAACCCGCCAGCCCCCAGCCGATGCCAAACAGCGCTGCACCTGCCAGCAATTTGGCATCAATGTCATTGCGTGTGGGCAAGTGGAATTTGTCGCTTGCCAGCGGGCTGGCCCTGCGCGGCGCCAGCCAGAACGCAACCAGCGTCACCATCAAGGCGCCGCCCATGACAAAGGCCAAACTCGGGTCCCAGAAGCCCTTTTCAGCCGTGCTTGAAACGCCACGCGCCAGCCCGCCCACATCGAGAAAAGCCAGCACTTTGGCGGGTTGCGTCATGCCGCCCAAAACCAGCCCAACCGCGAAGATGGCGCCCGAGAGGAGCGCCCAGAAAGCTCGCTGAATCATTTTTGAATTTCCTTTGGAAGTGTCGGGTGTCAAACTGAAAAATGCTTGACCAGCGCCACGGTGGCGACACCGCAGGCCATGAACGTCAGCGTGGCCACGAGTGAGCGCGCCGAGCGCCGGCCGATGCCGCAGACGCCATGGCCGCTGGTGCAACCTGAGCCCAGGATCGTGCCAAAACCGACCAACAAACCGGCAGCCGCCAGCAACCACGGTGAACGCGGCGCCAGCGAAGGCAGTGCCGCCTGGCCTGTCCAGGCCATGGCCAACACGCCGGCCACCATCAGGCCAAAAATAAACGCCCAACGCCAGTTGCGTTCGTCAACACTGGCGCGTTCCTTGCCGAGCAGCCCGCCGGCAATGCCGCTGATGCCGGCAACCCGGCCCAAGGTGAACAGCAGCAGCCAGCTGGCCAGGCCAATCAGCACCCCGCCGGTCAGGGATTGGAGAAATGGATGCATGAACAATCTTTCGACATGAGTTTTGAAAAGACAGTAGTATACTCCATGGGGTATATTTTGGCCGACGGAGAAAATATGTCAAAACTGGTTGATGCCGGCAAGAAGAAGGCGCTTTGCGCCCGGCTGGCCCGGGTCGAGGGACAGTTGCGCGGTGTGCAGCGCCTGGTTGACCTCGAAGCCAACTGCGAAGAAATCGCGCAGCAACTCTCGGCTGCCCGCAAGGCGCTGGACAAAGCGTTTTTCAACATGGTCGGGTGCATGATTGAGCAGGGTGATCTGCCCCACGCCAAAGTCGCCACCTTGCTGGCTAAATTTGCCTGACAGCGCATTCAACCGGGAGCCCATCCATGAAACCCATCCAGCTTTTCGACACCGCCTCGTCGACCTACACCTATGTCCTGTTTGATGAAGCGACGCGCGACGCCTTGATCATCGACCCGGTGGACGACCAGCTTGAGCGCGATCTGGCCGTGCTGCGCCAATACGGCCTGAAACTGGCCTGGACGGTGGAAACCCACGCGCATGCCGACCACATCACCAGCGCCGGTTTGCTGGCTGAACACGCCGGCGCCAAAACCGCCGCCCCCTCGGGTTGCGGCATCACCACCGCCTTGATGCAGTTGCGCCACGGCGACCGCCTTGAATTTGGCAGCCAGTGCATCGACGCCGTGCACACACCTGGCCACACCGAAGGCAGCATGTGTTTTTTATGGCGTTCTGGGCCGCAATTGCACGTGTTCAGCGGCGACACCCTGTTGATTGGCGGTTGCGGCCGCACCGACTTTCAATCCGGCAGCGCGGTTGCGTTGTACCGCAGCATCACCCAGCAACTCTTCACCTTGCCCGACGCCACCCTGGTCTGGCCGGGCCACGACTACCAGGGCCGCACCAGCTCCACCATTGGCGCTGAAAAAACCCACAACCCGCGCCTGGCCGGTAAATCCCAGGAAGAGTTTGTGGCGCTGATGAACAACTTGAATTTGCCCAAACCCAAACGCCTGGAAGAAGCCGTGCCGGCGAACCAAACCTCGGGCATCCGGCAAGACGCCGACGCCGCGGGCGGGGGTGCCGATCGTGCCAGCGGTGCCGCGCTGATTGATCTGCAGCAGCCACGCCCAGCCCAAGGTTATGCCGGCGACGTCTCGCCGCAACTGGCATGGGATTGGGTCAACCAGGGCCAGGCGGTGTTGGTGGACGTGCGCTCGGATGCCGAACGCGAGTGGGTCGGCTTCATTCCGGGGGCCAAACCGGTGGCCTGGAAGCAGTGGCCGGGCATGGCTTTGAATGCCGGGTTTGATGACGGCCTCAGGGCGGTTGTACCCGCCGGCA
>JANNYX010000171.1:0-3049 GCA_031410295.1 Rhodoferax sp. | reverse complement strand
TTTCAGCAGCGCCGCCATGGCGCCCTGGGCTTTGAGATCGCGGGTCAAAATGGGTTGTTGCTCTGTGGTGTACCCAACCACCATGTTCCCGAGGCGCTGTTTCAGGTCGGCAAGGCTCGTCGCCAGGCAAAAAATCGCCATCACTTCGGAGGCCGCGACGATGTCAAAACCGTCTTCACGCGGGTAACCGTTGGCCGGGCCACCCAGGGCGATGGTGATGTCACGCAATGCGCGGTCGTTCATGTCAAGCACGCGCCTGAAGGTGATGCGGCGCACGTCAAACCCCAAGGCGTTGCCGTGGTGGATATGGTTGTCGATCAGGGCCGCGAGCAAATTGTGCGCCAGCGCTATGGCAGAAAAATCGCCAGTGAAGTGCAGATTGATGTCCTCCATCGGCACCACTTGCGCCATGCCGCCGCCCGCTGCGCCGCCCTTCATGCCAAACACCGGGCCGAGCGATGGCTCCCTGAGACAGATGATGGCTTTTTTACCGATCACGTTCAGGGCGTCACCCAAACCCACCGTGGTGGTGGTCTTGCCTTCGCCCGCGGGCGTGGGCGAAATGGCCGTGACAAGGATCAGTTTGCCCTTGGGTTTGGCGCCTGGCTGGCGTTGCAGGGCATCGCAATACGCCAGTGACAGCTTGGCCTTGTACCGGCCATAGGTTTCAAGTTCTTCCTCGGGAATATTGGCACGCGCCAGTGCGAGCTCGGTGATGCGGCGCTTTTTTGCGGCCTGGGCGATGTCGATGTCACTGTGCATTCTGGAGGTTTCCGTCGGGTGGATTCAGTCTTCAGGCCACGGTCAGGCCGCGGTCGTTTTCCTCCAGTGTAAAGTCCCCGCGGGCCACAGCTGCCGCCCATGCCACGGTCGCGGCCAGGGAACCAAATGGGAAAAAATGAAAGCGCTCGAACTGGCAGTTGGGGTCATTCAAGCGGGCTTTGGCCGCGGCCACCACAATCGCGCCAGGCTCCAGGTGCGTGGCCATTCGCAACAGCCGCAAACTCTGGCGCAAGCCTTGACCCGAGGCCTGGGCGCGCAGCAGATTCATTGAAGCGCCAACACCACAAGTGCGCCCGTATTTGAGCAGCGTCGCAAGCGTTGCCAGCCCCGCCAGGCCAACGTGTACGGGCAGGCAGTTGCCTTCAGCCCGGGCGCGACGCTCCCAGACAACGGTGGTGTTGGCGTCAAAACAGAATTGCGTGACCAAGCGGGTCTTGAAGTCACTGGCATGCGCGAGTGCAAACGCGTTCTTGCGCTGAAGCGCCTCTGCCAACGCGCCCGCAGAAATGTCGGGGCTGCCTTCTGGATGGGCGGCAAGCGCCAATTCGGCAAAACCGTGGCGCTGAAACAATCCACTTTCAAGTACCTGCAAACTGTTGTCAAAATTTCCCGCGGGCACGGGCCGGGAACCTGCAACCAGCAAGACCTGATCAACACCCGCCTCAACGCGTAATGCCCCCGACATGGCATTGAGCGTGGCAGCATCCGGAATCACCCGCGCCGCCAGGTGGGGAACCGGCGTCATGCCGTGTTGGCGCAAACGCACGGCGGCCTGCAACGTCTGCTCAAACCGGTTGCCGGGCACCCAGGGCAGGTATACGCGACTGCCCGCGGGCAACTGCGGCGGCACAGTGGTCAACTTTGCCACCTCGGCCGGTGTCATCTCGACACTGAAGTCGCGCATCAGCTGCGTGATCTCGCGCTTGAGGCGCTCAGTCGGAGTGAGCCAAGCGGCGCCAGGGGGTTCCGGCAACGCGCTGGACTCTGCCACCTTGACCCGGTCGGCTGTCAAATTCATGCCGTTGTCATCCCGAAAACCGGTTGCGCCAGATCACATAGGACTCGTTGAGAAACCACAAGCGGCCATGTTTCTGCAACACCTCGCGCGTGGCTTCCAGATAACGCGGGTCGCCCATCACACCCGCCAATCGCTCGTCGTCGATTTGCGCCACGTACACCGCCGCATTCCAGGCCGCCATCAAGGTCGAGGTGCCGATGGACGAAGAAATCTCGGTCGGCAGCGTGTGCATGTCGTAGCTGTAGATGGAGCGCTTGTCGGAATAGGTGTTGAAATTCAGGCCGCGCGCCTCTTTGCCCAATGCCAGCTTGGTGGCTTTGAGCAAGGCATGGCGGTCGGTGGTGAACGGGTTTTCATCGGGCCAGACTTTGCGGATGATCTCCAGCCCCGGGTCATCACCGTGCGAATGGAAGCCGATCAGGCGACCGCCGGGACCCAGCGCGCGGGCCAAGGGCGCGATCACTTTGGTCGCCTTGAACTCTACCGGCGCGCTGGCGCGGTAGGGCTGGGAGGCAATCACCAGGTCAAAATCGGCGCGCACGCCGCCCTGGTGGGGCCGCACGTTGTCCAGCAGCAGTTTGTGGTCCTCGCGGTAAATCACCAGCACCACTGGCCGCTCATACGCCAGGCCGCCCGAGGTCTTGCTTTGTTTGGCGGTCCAGTGGCTGGCCAGGAAGGGCTGCAGGTCGGTGATCTGTTTGTCAAACGACCCGGACGTATTGCCCTTGAGCGCGACCTCGTGCCACTCCAGCGCACTCGCGCCTGCCAATGATTTTGGATGCAGCCAGGGCGCTTCACCGTAATACATATTCGTCATCACCAGCACGGTGGCCGGGTGTTCGTAAAAGCGGTCCGGCATTTTCTCCAGCGTCAGGCGCACGTCTTCCAGGCTGATCTCCTTGCCGACCACATAAAACGGCACGGTGGGCATGCGGTCATGCATGGAGCGCAAAACACGCGTGAGCACGGTGCCATCACCCACGCCGGCGTCAAACAAACGGAAAGCCGGTGGATGCGGGTGAATGTTGGCCAATTCCATCTCGATGCGCCGCGCCGCCACCCATTTTTCAGCACAGGTGTTGACGAACAGAAGGTACTTTTGGCGGTTGTCGTAAAAGCGGAAATTGGTGTTGCTTTTGGCCGGTTCTGCCACGGGCTGCGTGGCCACCAGCCGGGACACCCCGTCGGCGGCACTGCCCGACGGTGCAGGCTGGGCATGCAGGGCCACGCCGGCCTGCCGATTCGTGC
>JANNYX010000170.1:0-13937 GCA_031410295.1 Rhodoferax sp. | reverse complement strand
GCGTTTGAGGCCAACAAGTCGGCGTTTTTTCCGCGGGTTTCGTATTACCGCGGCGCGGTCGAGAAAAAACACCATTATTTCGGGCCGTACCCCAATGCGTGGTCGGTGAAGGAGGCGATTTTGCTGATGCAAAAGGTCTTCAAGCTGCGCACTTGTGAAGACGCGGTGTTCCACAACCGCACGCGGCCATGTTTGTTGTACCAGATCAAACGCTGCTCAGCGCCGTGTGTCGACCACATTGGTGCGGAGGATTATGCAAAGGACATCGACAACGCTGAAAAATTCCTCAAGGGTGACTCGCAGCAGGTGATGCAAGCGCTGGAGGCACGCATGATGGTGCACGCCGACAAGCTGGAGTTTGAACAGGCGGCGGAGTTGCGCAACCAAGTCTCGGCGCTCTCGAATGTGTTGCACCAGCAGTCGGTGGACAACGTGGCGGACCGCGATGTCGACATTCTGGCCGTCAAGGTGCATGGCGGTCGGGCGTGTGTGAACCTGGCCATGGTGCGCGGCGGGCGGCACCTGGGCGACCGGCCGTATTTCCCGACGCATGTCGAAGACGCCACAGGTGTTTTCAGCGAGGACGACGACCTGGGTTCCCCCACCAAATCGGTTGAGGCGCAGGTGCTGGAAGCCTTTGTGGCGCAGCATTACATCGACATCGCCGTGCCGCCGTCGCTGATTACCGGGGAGCGCATCAGCCGGTCGCTGGTGTCGGCGTTGACGCTTCAGTCCGGGGTGAAGGTTAGCGCGGTGCACCAGCCGCGTGAGCAACGCCGCGTCTGGCTGGAAATGGCGCAAACCAATGCCGACCTGCAATTGGCGCGCTTGTTGTCAGAAGAGGGCTCGCAGCAGGCGCGCACCCGGGCCTTGGCCGATGCGCTGGACATGGGTTTGAGTCTGTCGATGGAGACGCCGCCCGATTCAAAGGCCAACCCGCTCGATGAGCTGCGTGTGGAGTGTTTTGACATTTCCCACACGGCAGGCGAAAACACCCAGGCCTCCTGCGTGGTGTTTCATCACCACAAGATGCAAAACGCCGAATACCGGCGTTACAACATCAACGACATCACGCCGGGAGACGACTACGCCGCCATGCGCCAGGTGCTGCTGCGGCGTTATGGCAAGCTGGCCGAGGTGCTGAACGAAGCCAAAACCTCCGGCAGTCTGGCCGCCGGAAATGGCCAAGTTCCTGCGGGAACGGGCAAATTGCCGCATCTGGTGCTGGTGGATGGCGGCAAAGGCCAGGTTTCGCAGGCGCGGGAGGTGTTTACCGAGCTGGGCCTGGATGTCTCGTTGATCGTCGGTGTGGAGAAAGGCGAGGGGCGCAAGGTGGGCCTCGAAGAACTGGTCTTCGCGGATGGGCGCGAGAAAGTCTATTTGGGCAAGGACTCGGCGGCACTGATGCTGGTGGCGCAAATCCGCGACGAGGCGCACCGCTTTGCCATCACCGGCATGCGGGCCGCGCGCGCCAAAGTGCGCACGGGCGCCAGCCGGATTGAAGATATTCCCGGCATTGGCCCCAAGCGCCGCGCCAAACTGCTGCAGCGTTTTGGCGGGGTGCGCGGTGTAGGTCTGGCCAGCGCTGAGGATATCGCCACCGTGGATGGCATCTCGAAGGAGTTGGCCGAGGATATCTACCGCGCTTTGCATTAGCAGGCCTCTACGCTCCACCGCTGCACCGGGCGCTGCCCCCCGAGGGGGCTATTTTGGCTACGGGAAATTGCCGCGCAAGCTTGGCTTTGTTCGGCTTGGCCCATGCCACAATAAAGGAAATGTTCCTCACCATTCCGACATTTATGACCTGGTCGCGCATCGTCGCGATTCCGCTGATCGTCGCGATTTTCTACCTGCCCATCGACAAAGGCACGCAGAATCTGGTCGCCACCGTGCTGTTTGTCTTCTTTGCCTGGACCGACTGGCTCGATGGGTATCTGGCGCGCAAACTCAACCAAACCTCGGCTTTCGGCGCCTTTCTGGATCCGGTGGCCGACAAATTCCTCGTTTGCGCTTGCGTATTGGTGCTTGTGCATTTACAACGCGCCGATGTGTTTGTGGCGCTGATCATCATCGGACGTGAAATTGCCATATCGGCTTTGCGCGAATGGATGGCGCAGATTGGTGCGGCCAAGAGTGTCGCAGTGCACATGATTGGCAAACTCAAGACCGTGGCGCAAATGGTCTCGATTCCGTTCTTGCTGTTTGACGGCGTATTGTTCGGGCTGATCCACACCCGCGCCTGGGGCACCTGGCTGATCTGGGCGGCGGCGGTGCTCACGGTCTGGTCGATGGTGTATTACCTGCAAAAGGCACTTCCTGAGATTCGTGCCCGCGTGAAGAAGTGAAGCAGGCGTGAGTGACGTGAGTGGCGTGAATGGACTGAATGGCGTGAGCAGATGACCAGCGTGAACAGTGTGGGCAACGCGAGGCAGGACGCCCTTGTGCGGGCCATGCCCGTGGTGTTTGTGTTGATCTGGAGCACCGGTTTCATCGTCGCGCGGTATGGCATGCCGCACGCGCCACCCCTGAAATTTCTGGCCTACCGCTACTTTTTTTCGATCCTGTGTTTCTTGCCGTGGATCTGGTTGGCCAAGGTCAGGTGGCCCCAAGGGATTGCGCAGTGGCGGCATCTGGCGGTCACCGGGGTGTTGATGCACGCCATCTATCTTGGTGGTGTTTGGGCCGCAGTGAAAATGGGCATGGGCTCGGGCCTGTCGTCGTTGATCGTCGGTCTGCAGCCGGTGCTCACGGCGTTCTGGCTCGCCGGGTTCGGCACGGCGGTTTCAAAGCGCCAGTGGACCGGTCTGGTGCTGGGTTTTCTCGGCTTGGTGATGGTCGTGTCGCGAAAATTTGGAACCGGCGGTGAGGCGACCTGGATGAATCTTTCATTGGCCGTGGGCGCACTCATCGGCATCACGGTGGGCACCCTGTATCAAAAACGTTTTGTCGCGCCGTGTGACGTGCGCTCGGCCAATGTGGTCCAGCTCGGTGCGGCCCTGTTTGCAAGTCTGCCGCTGGCGCTGCTCGAAAGGGAAGCCGTGCAGTGGAATGCGCAATTGGCCGGGGCGATGGCGTGGTCCGTCCTGGCGCTCACGCTGGGCGGCAGCTCGCTGCTGTATTTGTTGATCCAACGCGGCGCCGCGGCGTCCGTGACCAGCCTGATGTACCTGGTCCCCCCCGTTACTGCGTTCATCGCGTGGTGCTTGTTTGACGAGCCGATCACGGCCGTAACCATTGCCGGGACCGTCATCACGGCAATCGGCGTCAGTCTGGTGGTGCGGCAGTCTAGGATTTGAAATCCGCGTTGGCACAATGGCAGTATTGACGTGAAATCCAGGTCGAATTAAAGGAGAAATTGAAATGGCCAAAAAACGCATTGCAGTCGTTCCAGGAGACGGCATCGGAAAGGAAACCATGCCCGAAGGCATTCGGGTCATGGAAGCGGCGGCGACCAAGTTTGGCATCGACCTGCAGTTTGACCATTTCGATTTTTCCAGCTGGGACTACTTTGAGAAACACGGCAAGATGATGCCGGACAACTGGAAAGATCTCGTTGGCGGCCACGATGCAATTTATTTCGGCGCCGTAGGATGGCCGGAAAAAATTGCTGACCATACTTCCCTGTGGGGCTCGCTGCTTTTGTTCCGCCGGGAATTTGACCAGTACGTAAATCTAAGGCCGGCGCGGTTGATGCCTGGCATCATCGCCCCGGTGGTGCGCCGTGATGGCAGCGCGCGTTTGCCCGGCGAGATCGACATGTACATCGTGCGCGAAAACACTGAAGGTGAATACTCCAGCATCGGCGGGCGCATGTACCCCGGCACCGAGCGCGAGATCGTCATGCAGGAGTCGGTGTTCTCCCGCCATGGCGTCGATCGGGTGTTGAAGTTTGCCTTCGAACTCGCGCAGTCGCGACCGAAGAAACACCTGACCAGCGCCACCAAATCCAACGGCATTGCCATCACCATGCCCTATTGGGACGAGCGCGTGGCCGAGATGGCCAAGGCTTATCCCGGCGTGCGCCAGGACAAATTTCACATTGACATCCTCACCGCCCACTTTGTTCAGCGTCCGGACTTTTTCGATGTGGTGGTGGCCAGCAACCTGTTTGGTGACATCCTGTCCGACCTGGGTCCGGCCTGTACTGGCACCATTGGCATTGCGCCCAGTGCCAATATGAACCCGGACCGCAAATTTCCATCCTTGTTTGAACCTGTACACGGATCTGCGCCTGACATTGCCGGAAAGGGCATCGCCAACCCGATTGGGCAAATTTGGTGCGGCGCGATGATGCTGGACTTTCTCGGTTACCGGGCCGCGCACGATGCAGTTTTGGCAGCAATCGAAAAAGTGCTCCAACCTGGCAGCGGTGCGCCCAGGACCGCCGACATTGGCGGCAATGCCGGCACCATGGACGTTGGCCGGGCGATTGCGGCTGCTTTGCAAGCACCTTTGTCGGCGCCTGTACCAGCCGCCACGTGACAGTGGGTTTGTCAAGAGCCTAAGTTGCGGTTTTTCAGTCTTTGGTGACAAATTTTTCGTTCGCCATTCCAAAAAATGACGCAAGTTTGCGCCTGCCTTGCGAACTATTCAGTCTAAAATTCGCGCTCGCACGCCCGGGGCCTTGGACCGTGTGATCCATACCGAAGCCCTGGACACGAAATGCTGCTGCCTTTTGCGGTTTTGAATTGAAGCTTTTCAAGCGCCGTAGAAAGTCGACGAAATCCGGTGGGACAACTGATTAACTTATTCTCCAATAAAGGGGTTCTTTGTGAACAAAACAGAATTGATTGAGCACATTGCCAAACATGCCGACATCTCCAAAGCTGCGGCCACCCGCGCTCTGGAGTCCACCATCACCGCGGTGAAGTTGACCTTGAGGAAGGGGAATTCCGTTTCCCTGGTGGGATTTGGCACGTTCGCGGTTGGCAAGCGCGCAGCCCGGGTTGGACGCAATCCGCGTACCGGCGCAGCGATTAAAATCAAGGCTGCCAGGGTGCCCAAGTTCCGTCCAGGTAAAGCGTTGAAGGATGCTGTGAACTGATTGAGTGAAACGACTTCTTGCAAGGTAGGGTGCTTAGCTCAGTTGGTAGAGCGGCGCCCTTACAAGGCGTAGGTCGGCGGTTCGAGACCGTCAGCACCCACCACTACCCAGCAAAGCGCGTCTAAAAACCTGACATTGGTAGGCGAACCGGCGGTTCGCCTTTTTTTGTTGTGATTCCAATGTCCATTGAGGCCGAGAAATGTTCGATTTAGTACGTAAACACACAAAATTCCTGATGGTGATCATGTTCTTGCTGATCATTCCATCGTTTGTGTTGTTTGGCATAGATGGGTACACCCGTTTTCGCGACAAAGGCGAAGCGGTGGCAAAAGTCGGCAGTTACGACATCACCCAGGCCGAGTGGGACAACGCACACAAACAGCAGGTTGATCGCATCCGCGCCCAAATGCCGACCATCGATCCCAAGATTCTGGATTCAGCCGACGCCAAATACGCGACTCTGGAGCGCCTGGTGCGCGATCGTGTGCTGGGTGAGGCCGCGGAAAAGCTGCATTTACAAACGGGAGACGCCAGGCTGTCGCGAGAGCTGCAACAAAATGAAATGATTGCGACACTCCGTGGCGCCGACGGCAAACTGGACATGGAGCGTTATCGCCAGTTGACCGCCAGCCAGGGGCTCACGCCAGAGGGTTTTGAGGCCCGGGTTCGGCGTGACATCTCTGTGCGCCAGGTTGAATCCGGCATTACCTCGACTGGCTTCGCCACAGCAGCGCAAGCTGGCGTATCACTTAACGCGTTTTTTGAAAAACGTGAGCTTCAATTCCAGAGTTTCCTGCCTGCTGATTTTGCGGCGAAGGTAAACCCGGCGGACGCGGAGATTGAGGCGTACTACAAAGACAATCAAATCTTGTTCAAGGCAACCGAAACGGCCAGTGTTGAATACGTTGTGCTGGACCTTGAAGCGGTAAAAAAAACCATCACACTCAATGAAGCGGATGTGAAAACCTATTTTCAGCAGAACCAGGCCCGTTTGAGCGGAAGTGAAGAACGCCGCGCCAGCCACATTCTGATAAACGCACCGAAGTCTGCAACGGCCGGCGAGCGCGACAAGGCGCGCGCCCGTGCCGCCCTGCTGCTGACTGAAGTGCGCAAATCCCCGGACAGTTTTGCAGAAATGGCGAAAAAGAACTCGCAAGATCCTGGGTCGGCAGCCCAAGGCGGTGATCTCGACTTCTTTACCCGCGGCGCAATGGTCAAACCCTTTGAGGACGCTGCTTACGCGTTGAAAAAGGGCGACATCAGCGACGTGGTCGAGTCGGATTTCGGTTTTCATATCATCCGGTTGACCGATATCAAGGAAGTCAAGCAAAAAACCTTCGAGGAACTGCGTGCTGGCCTGGAGTCTGAACTGAAAGACCAGCAGGCCAAAACGAAATACGCGGAATTGGCTGAGAGTTTCACGAACACGGTTTACGAACAATCCGACAGTTTGAAACCCGTCGCTGACAAACTGAAGTTGGAGATCAAGACGGCCAGCAATCTGGTTCGCCAGACGGCCCCGGGAGCCGTTGCCAATACCGGCATCTTGGCAAATCCTAAGTTGCTGGCGGCAATTTTCAACGCCGACGTGGTAGAGAAGAAACGCAACACAGAAGCGGTTGAAACAGCGCCAAATCAGATGGTGTCAGCCCGCATTACCCAACATACGCCAGCACGCACACTGCCTTTGGTAGATGTCAAGAGCGCCGTACGGGAAAAATTGGTTGCTCAGCGCGCCATCGACATGGCAAAAAAAGACGGCAGGGACAAACTTGCCGCCTGGAAAGCTGCGCCCGCTGCGGCCGCCTTGCCGGCCCCAGTTGTGGTGGCGCGGGACAAGCCGCTGAACGTCCCGCCGCTTCTCGTCGAAGCGGCCTTGCGCGCAGACGCCAGCACGTTGCCCACTTTCATTGGCGTCGACTTGGGCATCCAGGGTTTTGCTGTGGCCAAGGTCACCTCGGTAATCGCCCGCCAGGCGCCTGGCGACGCCGCTGCTAAGCAAGAGCAGGGTCAATACGCGCTGGGTTGGAGCGCCGCCGAGGCCCAAGCCTACTATGCCGGACTGAAAGAACGGTTTCAAGTGAAAATCCTGACGCCACGGCCTGCCAAACTCGCAGTTGACGCAGTGGGGATGCCATTGCAATAGACAACCAATGAGCCGGGATGGCGGGCGCCCGGTATAATGAGAATTCAGTGGTGGCTGTAGCTCAGTTGGTAGAGTCCAGGATTGTGATTCCTGTTGTCGTGGGTTCGAGCCCCATCAGCCACCCCAGACATTTAATTGAAAGCCCGCTATCGTCAAGATAGTGGGCTTTTGTTTATGCGCAATAGAATCAAGGCTGAAATTCTGAAATTACCCATCGTTTGAACCATGCCAACCGGGACTGACGTCATCATCGGCCTGCTGCTTTTGCTGGCAATCCCTGTGTTGGTTGGCTTATTTTGGCTGATGCGAAGAAATCAGCAGCGGCGTCGGGAGGCCCTTGAGCTGAAAACCGGGAACGAAATTTACAGCCAATGGCAGCGTAGCAACGCAAGTCAGCAGCCGAATTAAACAGGTGAATTGACCGGAGTACTTCGGCATGCGAATTTTGCAGATCGATACTGTGGTGTTCGCCAACGGCCATTCAAGGAGCCCAGAGAAGGAGCCCTGAGCCGCCAGCGGGTTTATGGGTGTGGACTGACGAAGTCAGCCGATACTTGCCTGTGCGCATATTTCGGCGATCTGGGCGTCGCTGAACCCCGCTTCATGCAGAACACTTTGTGTATGTTCACCCAATTGAGGTGCAGCGGCGGGCGCCGCGCAAGGTGTGCCGCTCCAGCGCGTAGGCGTGCGCATGGTATTCAATTTACCTTCGCTGGGATGGTCAACCACCGGGAAGAATCCAACCGCGTTCAAATGTGGATCGGCCAGAAGTTCTAGTGGTGAATTGATCGGCATGTTGGGAATGTCGGCTTTGTCCAGCAGTGTCTGCCATTGTGCGGTCGTGCGGGTTCGCATGATCGAGGCCAGCTGCGAGTACACCCAGTCGATATTGGCCGAACGCGTGTTGTGGGTGCGAAGCCGGGGGTCATCCGAAAAGAGGCCCGCCTCGGGTGTCGCTGCAAAAAAATTCTGCCAGTGTTTGTCGTTGTAGATCAATACACACAGGTGCCCATCCTGAGTCTCATAGGGCCGTCGATGCGGCGTGATCAAGCGGGCATATCCGCCTTCGCCAATAGGTGGCTCAAAACTCAACCCTCCCAAATGGTCTCCGAGCACAAACTGTGTGAGCGCTTCAAACATCGGCACTTCAACCATCTGTCCTTGGCCGGTTTTTTCCCGCGCATAAAGTGCGGCCGTAACGGCATAAACTGCGTGCAGCCCAGTCACCCGATCCGCCAACGTCACTGGCGCATAACCGGGCTCTGGCCCGCGATACTGCTGCATCAGCCAAGGTAAACCAACAGCACCTTGAATCAAGTCGTCATAAGCGGGTTTTGCAGCGTAAGGACCCTCCTGTCCAAAACCGACGCAGCTGACGTAGATAATTTTTGGATTGCGCGCTTTCACGCTGTCGTAATCCAGGCCAAGGCGCGCCATGGCTTGGGGACGCACGTTGGAAATCAGCACGTCCGACTTTTCTGCCAGGCGAAGCAGCGCTTCGACAGCCGCTGGCTTTTTGAGATCCAGAACCACACTCTTTTTCCCACTGTTGACGTGCAGGAAAATATGGCCCATGCCCGGGTTTCGCATCGGTCCGACATTTCGCACGTTGTCGCCCTGCGGCGGCTCGATTTTGGTGACATCAGCGCCCAGAGCGGCCAGGGTTTGCGTCGCCGATGGACCCATAAGGACGGCGGTTAAGTCGAGAATCTTGACGCCCGACAGCGGACCTGCGGGTGCCACCGCCATGGTTTGGTCCGGAGTTATTTTTGTCGACATGGTGTGATGTTCGGCGAAGTTTTGCAATTCGAAATGACAAACATCGTAATCCACGGGGCAGGTGGTACGTACTTTCCCTAGTGCTATTTGGGCGCACGGACTCAGTAAATCCCCGTTGCTCAGTGCATCATTGGAGGGTTGGATGGACTTATCGGAGATACCTATGCGTCGCTACACTTTTGTGAGATCAATGACCGTTTTGGCGGCTGCCGTTTCAGCCGGTCTGCCGCTGTCCGCAGCGGCCGCGGCCAACATTAAAATGATGATTCCGGCCAACCCTGGCGGCGGCTGGGACACTACGGGCCGTGCCTTGGCGCGTGCCATGCAGGATGCCAAGGTGGCCGATTCCGTAAATTTTGAAAACAAGGGCGGCGCTGCCGGGGCTCTGGGCCTGGCGCAGTTCGTCAACGGAGCCAAGGGCGACGGCAACGCCATCATGGTGATGGGCGCCGTGATGCTCGGCGGCATCATCACCGCCAAACCCAAGGTGGACTTGAGCACCTGCACGCCACTGGCGCGTCTGACCAGCGAATACAACGTGTTTGTGCTGCCCGCCAATTCGCCGTTCAAGACCATGAAGGACGTGGTCGACCAGCTCAAAAAAGACCCCGGCAGCGTGAAATGGGGCGGTGGGTCGCGCGGCTCTACCGAGCACATCGCGGCAGCCATGATCGCCCGTGAAGCCGGCGTCGACGCTTCCAAAATCAATTACGTGGCATTCAGGGGCGGCGGTGAAGCCACGGCGGCCATTTTAGGTGGCAATGTCACCGTGGGTGGCAGCGGTTATAGCGAGTTTTCCGAATACATTGCAAGCGGCAAGATGCGGGCGATTGGGGTGACCTCCGGCACGCGCCTCAAGGGTGTCGCAGTACCTACACTTAAAGAGCAGGGCATCAATGTCGAAATCGGCAACTGGCGGGGTGTGTACGGCGCGCCCGGTATCAACGTTGAGCAACGCAAGGCCCTGGTGGATTTGGTTGTCAAGGCAACCAAGTCCAAGGTCTGGACCGAAGCACTTGAGAAAAACAGCTGGACGCCAGCCCTGTTGACGGGCGCCGAATTCGAGAAGTTCGTCGACGACGATTTCGCTGCGCTGCGTGCCACCATGGTCAAGTCTGGAATGGTTTGACCTCTTGACCACAGCGAACGCGGTTTCGATTCGCCTGCAGACGGCGGTCGCTGCAGGTGTGATGGCCATTGGCCTGGTCATGGCCGCCGGCGCCTTGACGATTCCATCGACGGCCGGGTATGCCGGGGTCGGCCCGAATTTTCTGCCCTGGCTGGTGTCGATCGCCCTGGTGATCTGCGGCGCCTTCATGTTGCGCGAAGCCCGCACGGGAGGTTTTCGCGAGATGGAGGATGCGTCCGATGACGCCCACGCCACACCGTACTGGGGCGGATTTGTCTGGATGTCCGCCGGCCTGCTGGCCAACGCGGCCCTGATCACCACCATCGGCTTCGTCTTCAGTTGCACCCTGTGTTTCTTGCTGGCAGCACGCGGCCTGCGGCTGGCGGGCGGCCAAAGCGGTCTGGGCGTTCGCACCTGGGCCACCGATGCGCTCACCGGCTTGCTGATCGCCGCGCCGGTGTTCTGGATGTTCACCAAATTCCTGGCGATCAACCTGCCGGGCATCACCGCAACCGGCTGGCTCTGAACGGGCTCTGCCGCACTCGTCGCACACGTTATGGACATTTGGAATTCTCTGCTGCAGGGCTTCGCCACAGCCGGAACACCCATCAACCTGATGTGGGCCTTCATCGGCTGCGCACTGGGCACTGCGGTGGGTGTCCTGCCAGGCATCGGCCCGGCTACGGCGGTGGCGATGCTACTGCCCATTACGGCCAAGGTGGACGCTACGGCGTCGATGATCTTTTTTGCCGGCATCTATTACGGCGCCATGTACGGTGGCTCGACCACCTCTATCCTGCTCAACACGCCGGGAGAAACGGCCACCATGGTTACGGCGATGGAAGGCAACAAGATGGCCAAGAACGGCCGCGCCGGGGCGGCCCTGGCGACCTCGGCGATTGGCTCCTTCGTGGCCGGCACCATCGCTACCGTCCTGGTGACCCTGTTTGCTCCTTTTGTTGCAGAGCAGGCGGTAAAACTTGGGCCGCCGGAATATTTCATGCTGATGCTGCTGGCGTTCACCACCGTCAGTGCAGTGCTGGGCCAAAGCACGGTGCGCGGTTTAACCGCACTGTTCGTGGGTCTGGCAGCGGGCTTGGTGGGCATGGACCAGATCACCGGCCAGGCGCGTTACACCGGCGGCGTGCCCGAGTTGCTCGATGGGGTGGAGATCGTGCTGGTGGCAGTGGGTCTGTTTGCTGTGGCCGAGGCGCTGCATGCAGTGTTGTTTGAGGGCAAGGTGGTGGATTCTGAAAACAGGATGAGCCGCGTCACCATGAGCCGGCGCGACTGGAAACGGTCGATTCCCGCCTGGCTGCGCGGCACCTTGATTGGCGCGCCGTTTGGCTGCATACCCGCAGGCGGCACCGAGATTCCGACTTTTTTGAGTTATGCCACCGAGAAGAAACTGGCCAAGGGCGAGAATCTGGCCGAGTTTGGCGGCAAGGGCGCCATTGAAGGCGTGGCTGGCCCGGAAGCTGCCAACAACGCCACGGTAACGGCCGCGCTGATTCCACTTTTGACACTCGGCATCCCGGTCTCGAACACCACCGCGATTTTGCTTGGCGCATTCCAGAACTACGGCATCCAGCCGGGGCCGCAGCTCTTCACCAGCTCGGCCAGCCTGGTGTGGGCGCTGATCGCCTCGCTCTACATCGGCAATGTGATGTTGCTGATCCTGAATTTGCCGCTGGTCGGGCTATGGGTGAAACTGCTCAAGGTCCCCAAGCCCCAGCTCTACGCCGGCATCCTGATTTTCGCCACGGTTGGCGCCTACGGCATGCGTCAAAGCGCGTTTGATTTGTTCCTGCTCTATGGCATTGGCGTCTTGGGCCTGATCATGCGCCGCTTCAACTTCCCCACCGCGCCCGTCGTCGTTGGCATGATCCTTGGCCCCCTGGCCGAAGCGCAACTGCGCAACGCCATGTCGATCGGCGAAGGCAGCGCGCTGGTGTTTTTGCAGCGGCCGGTGTCCCTGTTCCTGCTGGTGGTCGTGGTCGCCGTGCTGGTGTTGCCCCGGCTCATAAAAAAGCGCGGTGTGGTGGTGTCATGAAATTCAAAATGGCGGAAAAATCGCTGTTTGCGATTCTGCTGCGTTCACCCTGGTGGATAAGTTTCGGTCTGGTGGGACTGTTCCCCCTGGCGTCCAAAGCACTGCTGCCTGATCAATACATGGTTTACGGGGCCATTGGCGGTTTCCCCTTTCTGGTGATTGGCTGTGTGGCGGCCTGGCGGCAGTTCAGGGCGCCGAACCCGAAACATGTGCAGGCCACGCTGCAACGAGCTGCCAGCATGTCCTGGCAGGATTTTTCTTCGATGGTCGAACGGATCTACAGCGGCGCCGGTTACGACGTGGCCCGCCTGAACCTGCCGGCGGCTGATTTCAAACTTGAAAAAGCCGGCCGAACCACGCTGCTGGCGGCCAAACGCTGGAAAGCAGCCCACCAGGGCATCGAGCCCCTGCGTGACCTGGTAGCGCTTCGCGACGCGCAAAACGCCGACTTGTGCAGTTTCATCAGCCTTGGCACACTGTCAGACGGCGCCCTGCGTTTTGCCATGGCAAATCAGGTTGAGCTGATTTCCCGCGATTCGCTGGCGCAATTGATGACGCAAAAACGATAACAGTCAGCCCGATCCAAACCCCATCCAAGAAAGGCCGCACCATGTCCAAACTTTTGCTCGATTACATCTACGACCACGAAACCAAGCGCGCCAGCGAGGTCTACATGACTCAGCCGGTGGGCAACAACCAGGTCGTAGACTACACCTGGGCGCAGACGGTGGACCAGGCCCGGCGCATGGCCGCCCATCTGAAAGGCCTGGGTTTTGAGCCGGGCGCGCGGATAGGCATCCTGTCAAAAAACTGCGCGCACTTCTTCATGGCCGAGCTGGCCATCTGGATGGCCGGGTACACCACTGTGGCCATCTTCCCGACCGAAGGGCCCGACACCGTCAATTACGTGCTAACCCATTCCGAAGCCAGCCTGCTGTTTGTCGGCAAACTCGACAGTTGGGACAAGCAGGAAAAAGGTGTACCGGCCAATCTGCCGCGCATCGCTTTTCCGCTCGCGCCAAAGACCCCGTACGAGACCTGGGATGCGATCATCGGCCGTACCAAACCGCTGGCCGGCAAGCCGACGCGCGCTGGAAAAGACCTGGCGATGTTGATCTACACCTCGGGCTCCACTGGCCAGCCCAAAGGCGTGATGCACAGTTTTGAGCGCATCTCGGCGGTGGGTGAAGGCATCACCCACCGCATGAACGAGACCCTCGGTTCCGGAAGCCCGAACCGTATCCTGTCCTATCTGCCGCTGGCCCACGTGTTCGAACGCGCCTTCGTGGAGACCTATTCCATGGTGGTTGGCAATTGCCACGTCTTTTTCGCCGAAACGCTGGACACCTTCGTCGCCGACCTGAACCGCGCGCGCCCAACCCTGTTCATTTCAGTGCCACGGCTGTGGCTCAAGTTCATGCAGGGTGTGTCGGCGAAGATGCCGCCGGCCAAACTCAACCGTCTCCTGTCCATCCCCATTCTCAAAGGCATTGTCGCCAAAAAGGTGTTGACGACCTTGGGCCTGGATCAGGCAAAACTGGCCGGCAGCGGCTCGGCGCCTCTGCCCCCGTCACTCATCCAGTGGTACCGCCGGTTGGGCCTCAAGCTGGTTGAAGGTTATGCCATGACAGAGGACTTCGCCTATTCTCACACGATGACTGAAACCCACAATGAGGTCGGTTACGTGGGACTGCCCTACGACGGCGTGCAGGTGCGCATTGGCGACGGCAACGAAATCCAGATCAAGTCGCCCGGTCAGATGGTGGGTTATTACAAACGGCCTGAT
>JANNYX010000169.1:0-6571 GCA_031410295.1 Rhodoferax sp. | reverse complement strand
GTACAACCTGGGCGATATATGCCGCCATGAAGGTGCTGCATTAATTCGCCTGCAGGATATGGTTGATAAAAACATGCTGGGCAATACCAATATTCAATACAACCAGCGGCACACCGTTGCCAAGATGAAGCATATTGAACTAAAGATGATCAAGCTGCTTTCATCACCCGGTATTTATGCAGAGGCCGAAAATCTTTTACGCAGTACCAGGGCAAATATTATTAAAGCAGCCGATGAACGTGTTGAGGCGGAACTGATCATTGACGGTGAAACTTTTCCACTGGTAATACAGAAAAACGACGAAAGAAATTTTGATACATCCTGTAAATGCGGAGAAACTGAACACCCGCTTTGCGAACATAAAACCATGTTGTTTTTACAATTGCTGGATGCTTATGGTACCAATTATTTCGACAGCATACGCAACTGGGATAAGGAAAAAAATAAACTATTGCAGATCTATGGCTATAGCCTGGAAGATGACCTTACAGGTAAATTTGAATTTACATACAAAGACGGAAAGCCGTTTTTAAAAGTACTGGATACCTCTATTAAAAGAGTGGCTCCCGGCGCTATGGCATCAAGGCCTGCAGAGGCTTTTGTTATGCCCGATATGCCAGCAGAAGAAGTTGTTGTGGAGGAGCGCCCTTCAAAAAAACTGGGTGTTGTTTTTAATTTCAATGCAACTATGTATCCATATTTTGATGTGGATGCAGTGCAGGGCGAAGCCAACGAAGAGCAGAAAAAATACCTGGGTAAAGTTGAAAAACTAGACCTCACCAAATTTGTAAATACAGAAGTTTTTAGCGAAGATGATAAACAACTGGTGCAGCAGGTACGTAAATTACAGGCTTCTGAAATAAATAAATATCTTGACCGTAATTCTCCTTTTAGCGGCATTTGGGAAAATATTATTCATACCGATGGAGATGATCTTCCCGAAGAAACAAAGGCTTTAATTGCAGAATACCTTCAGCCCAAGCTTAAAAAAATATTTGAAGAGCAGTCTGGTAATAATTTTATTTTTTGCTTACCAAAAGGTAAAAACTTTGTAACAAGCAACCTGGTTGATATTGAGTTGAGCAATCATTTTATTGCGCCGATATTTAAAGTACAGGCCAGCGCCGATCATTTTGAAATTGCCTGTACCGTAAAATTGATGGGCGATGTAATTCCTTTTACTGATAATGAATGTAACAGCAGCCTGGTTTATTTAAACGATAAGGTGTTGTACCTGTGGCAAAAGGCAGAAGATGACCAAATTTTGCCGGCTGTGGCGTTGACAAGGTGTTCACTGCACGAAATGCATCAAACCAGATTCAACCAATAACAGGGGAACTCACCATCATCGCGGCTCCCCCGGGTAAAGCCGGGTACATGGTGTTGTTTGGTACTGGAAGTTACTTGACGGTGTCAGACCCGAGCAACATCGATATACAGTCGCTCTATGGAGTTTGGGACGATTTAGGCAGCACCACTAAGACGCGGGCCAATTTGGCTTTGCAAACCATCGTAACGCCATCTACCCTCGCTGGCGCTCGGACGACTTCAACCACCACAGTCAACGGCGCTTGGTTCGACCCCCCAAATACACTTAAAGGATGGTATTTGGACCTAACTTGCACAGACTCTTTCAGCCCTCAAACATGCCTTCCAGGCGAACGCCTGGTCTCCAAACCCACGTTACTGGGCAGCGGTGCCAATTTGCGGGCGTTTTTCCTGAGCATGGTGCCGGGCACCGACCCTTGCCAGGTCGGTGGAGGCGGCTGGGTCACGGCAATTGATCCGTACTCTGGTGGATATTACAGAGGCTTTGAGACTCTCACTCAAAACAGCACCTACGTTGCGGGTGTAACTCCTCGCGGCCTGTTTCTGGTACAGAGGACACCGACGGCAACCAACACAACGACGGACATCCTGTTTGTTAGCGTCACGATCAGTGGAGGAGCGATCCCAAATCCTCGCGGGACTGTCAGTTCGGGGGGCATGAGAACCAGTGCCGACGGCTCCGGCACCGGGGTTATTGGCTTGGGTGTTACTTGCACTGGCGCTGGTTGCCCTCCGCCCCCCGCATGCGTCGGCCCAACTTGCCCCCCCCTCACTCCCATCACCACCGGAATCGGTACTCGCAGACAAGTTTGGCGGCAAATTCAGTAATCGGCATCGATTTCTTGCAAATTGTCGGACCAAGGTAATTCAATAATTTTCACAAAATAGTTGCAATGAAAAAATCACTTGGTTTCACTCTGATTGAGCTGATGATCACGGTTGCGGTCATCGGCATTCTTGCCGCCATCGCAATTCCAAGCTACACCGGTTACATCCAACGGGGATGGCGCGCTGACGCCCGGGTTGTGTTGCTGGAAAACTCGCAATTCATGGCGCGTTTCTACTCGCAAAATCTCACTTACCTAAATGGCACCAATCCCCCTGCACTTCCTTTAACCCAGGCACCCAGAGACGGGGCTGCCAGGTACAACATCACAGCGACCGCACAAGCGGCTTCAGCCACAGTGGCAGCCGGATTTACGCTAACGGCCACGCCCACTGGTTGGACTGACGCGACCTGCGGAAACCTGACGTTGAACCAACTAGGTGCCAGGGGCGCCAGCGGCGCCACTGGCGCTGGTATTGCTGCGTGCTGGGTCCGATAGATAGCACAGTTGTTTCACCTTGTATGCAGTTGACCTTGCATTCGAATAATATCGAGACTGGCTTGGCACATGCCAGGCGCGCCTCAAATCTGACACCCCCCAACCCAGCAGTAGGCTGTGTAATTGTCAACGCAGCCGGAACCGTAATTGGCCAGGGGCACACCCAAAAAGCGGGCGGCCCACACGCTGAAATCGTGGCGTTGCGCGATGCCCAGAGCCGCGGATTTTCAACCCGTGGCGCTACCGCCTACGTCACGCTTGAGCCTTGCTCACACCACGGGCGCACTGGGCCGTGTTGTGACGCACTTATAGCGGCTGGCGTGCGCAAGGTGGTTGCGTCCATTGCGGACCCGAACCCACTGGTCGCTGGTCAGGGGTTTGCGCGCCTGCGTGCCGCTGGCATTGACGTTGAAGTAGGCCCCGGTGCAGAAGCATCACGGGAACTCAATATCGGCTTTTTCAGCCGCATGATTCGCAAAACTCCCTGGGTCCGGCTCAAGGTAGCTGCTTCGCTGGACGGCAAGACGGCACTTGAAAGTGGAGAGAGCCAGTGGATCACGTCCGAGCAAGCCCGGGTGGATGGATACACCTGGCGCGCCCGATCCAGTGCCATATTGACCGGCATTGGCACCGTACTTGAAGACAACCCCCTGCTCAACGTTCGCCTGGTGCCCACCGAACGCCAGCCGCACTTGGTGGTGGTCGACAGCCGTTTAGAGACGCCGTTGGACGCCAAACTGTTCCGGGTTGAGCGCAATTTGCTGATCTACTGCGCCGTTGAGGACATGGCTAAACGGTCTGCGCTCGAAGCATGCGGTGCCACCGTGATCCTGATGCCGCAGGCCGGTGCCGTGCGACCGGGTCACGCATTCAAAGTAGACCTGCGCGCGATGTTGACTGACCTTGCAGTACGCGAGGTCAACGAAGTGCATGTCGAGGCGGGCCACAAACTCAACGGCTCATTGGTCCGCGAAAAACTGGTCGACGAATTCCTTGTTTATCTGGCCCCCAAACTGATTGGGCAGGGCCGAGACATGGCAAGTTTCGGACCGTTGCGCCAGTTAAGCGAGGCTCTAGCTCTGGAATTCAAGTCAAGCGAAATGATCGGGCCAGATTTGCGGCTCGTGGCTCGGGTGGTGGGGCGCGATCAGTTTTAGCGCCGCATTCGGGCACATGGGTCGTCTGGCGGCGATGTCGACTTCGGCACGCCCAAATCCCTGCGAAAATACGCCCATGTTCACCGGAATCATCACCGGCGTGGGGCGCATTGACGCTGTTCACGCTCTTGGCAGCTCTTCTTCACACGGCAAGCAACTTTGTGTCGTTTGCCCGCCAGGCTATCTGGAGGACGTGGGTTTGGGCGACAGCATCACCGTCAATGGCGCCTGCATGACAGTGACTGCGCTTGATTTGCCGCGCAATGAATTTCGCTTTGATGTCTCCGCCGAGTCGCTGCTGCGCACCGCGGGACTCGCAGAAGCCGGCGCCGTCAACCTTGAAAAGGCCCTGCGTGCGCAAGACAGATTGGGCGGCCACATCGTGTCCGGACACGTTGATGGTGTAGGCACAGTGGCCCGATTCGACCAAGTGGGCGAAAGCTGGTTGTTGCAGGTTCTTGTGCCGTCGGAATTGGCCAGGTTTCTGGCTTACAAAGGCTCCATTACTGTCAACGGCGCGAGCTTGACGGTTAACCAGGTCGAGGATTTACCAGAGCCGGTATCTGGCGAAAAGGCGGGCAATGGCTGTCTCGTCAGCATCAATTTGATTCCTCACACGGTTCAAAACACCGCGCTTGGCACCTTGAAGTCCGGTTCAAGGGTCAACCTCGAAATTGATTTGATCGCGCGTTATGTTGAACGCATGCTTCAGAAAGTTGCAGCATGACATTGCCGCCAGTTCCCGCCATAGCCACAATTTCACCTGTGAAAGACATCGTGGCGGACATGCGCGCTGGGCGCATGGTGATTCTGGTCGATGAGGAAGACCGCGAAAACGAGGGTGATCTGGTGCTGGCGTCCGATCATGTTTCGGCCGAGGCCATCAACTTCATGGCCCGCTTCGGCCGCGGCCTGATTTGCCTGACCCTCACGCGCGAGCGCTGTGAACACCTTCACCTGCCGCCCATGGCCGTGCGCAACGGCGACAAGAAAGGAACGGCATTCACGGTGTCCATTGAGGCCGCGCAGGGCGTGACAACAGGCATTTCCGCCGCTGACCGCGCCCGCACGGTGCAGGCTGCGGTTGCCAAAGGCTCCCAGCCGGGCGATCTGGTGCAGCCTGGGCACATTTTTCCGCTGCAGGCCGTGGATGGCGGTGTGCTGATGCGCGCTGGTCATACTGAAGCCGGTTGTGACTTGGCTAGCATGGCAGGCTGCACACCTTCGGCGGTGATTTGCGAGATCATGAAAGACGACGGAACCATGGCGCGCCTGCCAGATTTGCACGAGTTCGCGGCGATTCATGGTTTAAAAATTGGCACGATTGCCGACTTGATTGAACACCGCAGCCGCGCGGAATCTCTGGTCGAAAAACTCGGCACACGCGCCTTGCAAACAGCCTTTGGTGAATTCACGGCATATGCCTTTCGCGACACGACCGCGCGCGGCATGCATTTGGCATTGGTGCGGGGTCAGTGGAGCACCGACGACGTGGTGGCAGCGCGCGTGCACGAGCCATTTTCGGTGCTCGACGCGCTGGAGATCAACCGCGCCATGCACAGCTGGAGCCTGGACGCCACCCTGCAATACATTGCCGAGCAAGGTCGTGGCGTCGTGGTGTTGCTCAATTGCACCGAGAACGCTGAGCAATTACTGGCCCAGTTTGAAGGCACCGCACGCGCCAGCCACGGCCCCGAGCGCGGCCGCATGGATTTGCGCACCTACGGTATTGGCGCCCAGATCCTGCGTGAATGTGGCGTGCGCAAAATGACCTTGATGGGCAGCCCCAGACCCAGCCCCGGCTTGACAGGTTACGGGCTGGATATCGTCGGCTACGTCTCCCAATAAAGCGCGTCGGCCGATAAACCGTTAACCGAGGACTTCACCCCATCATGTTTGGCGCAGACAAAAGCACCCCCGATCCACAAAACAATCGACTCGATGGCAGACGTTTGCACATTGGCATTGTTCAGGCCCGATTTAACGAGGCCATCACCAACGCGCTGTTTTGCGCCTGCAAAGCCGAACTCCTGTCATTGGGTGTGCAGGAAAAAAATATCGACCATTGCACAGTGCCGGGCGCGTTGGAAATTGCTGTGGCCCTTCAGGCGATGGCCGAGAAGTCACAATACGATGCGCTGATCGCTCTGGGCTGCATCATCCGGGGCGAAACCTACCACTTTGAACTGGTCGCCAACGAATCTGGCGCAGCGGTGACCCGCATTGCGCTGGACTATCAGTTACCGGTTGCCAACGCCATAGTGACAACTGAAAACCTCGATCAAGCCGTGGCCAGGCAGACCGACAAGGGCCGAGACGCCGCGCGTGTGGCGATCGAAATGGCGAACCTGATGGAAGAAATTTAATGAGCGATACAACGACGGGCGCTGCCAAAGTCAGGCCACCCAGGCAGTCACGCACTGGCCTCACCAGCACCGGCGCGCGCAAGGCTGGTAGCAAATCCAGCCGTTCGCGCTCGCGTGAGTTCGCGCTGCAGGGGCTGTACCAGGTGCTGATTGGCAAGAATGCGCTTGACGACATTGATGCCTTCACGCGCGACCTGGCGGGTTTTGGAAAAGCCGACCCGCTGCACTTTGCGGCCCTGCTGCGCGGCTGTGCCAAGAACGCCGCTGAGTTGGACGCTTTGATCGTGCCGCACCTGGACCGCAAACTCGAAGAGATTTCGCCGATCGAACACGCCGTCATGTGGATTGGCGCCTACGAGTTCAATCACTGCCTGGACGTGCCGTGGCGCGTAGT